>CACXED010000077.1 GCA_902766575.1 uncultured Ruminococcus sp.
ATGATCGTCGTTTTTTATAATAAACGACATCATTTGTGTACGGGACTGTGAGGTTAGCATATACACACTGGTCATTTTTCAATTATCCTTTCTGAATAAACTATTAGTATTATACTCCCTTTTTGTCCAAAAGTCAATAGCGCCGACGAACATTCTTGACAATCGTTCTTTTTTGTGGTATAATATTTTTATATTTATCTGATGAAAGGACGATAGCAATGATTCTTGAATCACGCGACACCTGCGTTGCCTACCGCTGTCCCTACTGCGGAAGCGGAGTCAAGAGCATGGTCGGCGTTTTTGCCCTCTCGGGCGATATCAAAAAGCTGAAATGCGACTGCGGAGCCTCCGAGCTGACCATCAAACGCATGAGCGACGGCAAGCTCTCCATCACGGTGCCATGTATTATCTGTCAGAAGGAGCATAGCTTCACGGTCTCGTCAAAGCTGTTCTTCGACCGCGACATTTTCGTTTATTCCTGCCCCTATACCGGGATAGACATTGTATTCTTCGGCAAGGCGGACGCGGTGGAAAAGGCGCTCGACCGCTCCGAAAAGGAGCTCAAGAAGCTCCTCGAGGAGAGCGGCATCGACGATCTCGACGAGCTTCACGGCGATATCGACCGCGAGACAAAGGATGAATACCTCGACCCGATGCTCTTTGATACGGTGATGTACGTCATACACGACCTGATGGAATCGGGAAAGATCACCTGCTGCTGCGACGATGGAGACTACGACGTCGCGGTCTCGGACGATCACGTCAAGGTCTATTGCAAATCCTGCGGCGCCTCAAAGGATATCCCGACCGACAGCGAGCTCGCCGTCCGCGCCTTTGAGGGAGTCGACAGCCTGAAGCTCGAAAAGCTCTGAAACCGGCTGTAGCAAAAATGTCCCCGGCTCATAATATAGTATCAGAGGGCGCAAAGCCCTCTGCACGGCGCGAAAGCGAGGCTCAGCGCCGCGATACAATGAACGGAGGCGTCTTATGAACAACTGTCTGTGCAACATCTTTGACAACCAGTGCATCTGGCTCATCATCATCGCGCTGCTCATCATCTTCTGCTGCGGCTGCGGCAATCAGAGCGGCTGCGGATTCAACAACTGCCGGGACTGCGGCTGCTGAATCAAACGGGAGGTCGGGAAACCGGCCTCCCATTTTTTACATATTTCAGAGCGAAAAATACATTGACACCATACTGCTTTTGTGATATACTGATAAAAAAAGCAAAGGCGGTAATCAAAATATGGCGATAAAACCTACCGAAAAGCAGCTCTCTTTTCTCGACTGGGAGTTCGGCGTGTTCTTCCACTTCGGGATCCGCTCGTTCTTCCCGGGTCATACCGACTGGGACGGCAAGCCCATGCCCGCATCCGAATTCAATCCGCGTCAGCTCGACTGCAAGCAATGGGTGCGCATCGCCAAAAAAGCCGGCGCAAAATACGCGATCCTCGTCTGCAAGCATCACGACGGCTTCGCGAACTGGCAGAGCAAATATTCGGATTACTCGGTAGCTCAGAGCCCCTGGCAGGACGGAAAGGGCGACGTCGTCGACGAGTTCGTCAAGGCCTGCCGGGCTTATAAAATGAAGATCGGGCTCTATTACTCGCCGGCTCAATGGGGCGGCAGCGTAAAATTTGACAATCCGGTCGAATACGACGATTATTTCATCAATCAGATCTCCGAGCTTTTATCGAATTACGGCGAGATCGACTATCTCTGGTTCGACGGCTGCGGCTCGGAGAATCACGAGTACGACAAGCCGCGAATTATCAAAACGATTCGCTCGCTTCAGCCCGGCATACGGATTTTCTCAATGTGGGATCCCGAGACGCGCTGGGTCGGAAACGAGGACGGCTATGCCGATATGCCGAATGTCAACACGGTCGAGCGCGCCGACTTCTCAATTCTGACCGAGGAAGCGCGCGATCTTGGCGGGCAGCGCTATCTTCCCGCCGAGTGCGATATGAAGCTCCGCACCACCTGGTTTGACTGCGAGGCGAACTCCGACACGATAAAATCGGTCGAGGAGCTGGTCGGCTGCTATGAGTATTCGGTCGGACGCGGAGCAAATCTTCTGCTGAACGTCGGTCCTGATTCTCGCGGGCTCATTCCAGAAGCCGACGCTGCAAGGCTTATCGAGTTCGGCGAAGAAATTCGCAGACGCTACTCTAATCCACTGCCATTCTCGGAGATCGTCCGCGAGGACGCGGAGCACTGGTCGATCAGCACGGGCGCCGCGGGCTGGAATCCCTCCGCTTCGGATACCGAGCTTGTCGATACCTGCGTCATCTGCGAGGACATCACCGAGGGCGAAAGGGTTCTCGATTTCAGAATTTACGCGAGCCTGCCCTGCTACACAAGCAAAAAAATCTGCGTCTATATCGGAAAAAATATCGGTCACAAGGCGATCTGCCATTTCCCGACGATCCGCACCGGAAAGCTCACGCTCGAGGTCACAAAATCCGACGGCGAGGCTGTGATCAAGAGCTTCAGAGCCTATAAGGTCAACTGAATATGAAAAAAGCCGCTCGCGCGGCTTTTTTCGTTTTGTTACTTGTTCATAGCGTCCATGAGCTTCTGGAGATTGCCCTCTATCGTCGGCTTGAAGGACGCGACCATCGACGCAAAATCGGTTGACTTACTATTGATTATTTCCGAAATCTTGTTCGAGAAATCGTTATAAGTGCCGTAGACCGTTCCGAGGTCGTAGTGTCTGGTGTCGCGGATGATGTTCAGCATCTCGATCGACTCGTCGTTGCGGAGCATCTTCTGCGAGAGTCTGCCCTCGTAGAAGTACGGCATGATATTCTTGTAGGTCATATAGGACATCGCGTCCATGATGATTCCGGTCTCGTGGGGCTTCTGATTAGTCACCGGCACAACCATCAGATACGAGAATGTGCGCAGATGAGAATAATTCTCCTGGCTCTCGTCCCACTTCGGAACGGGTACAATACCGTAGGTATCTTCCATATCGCGGTAGTTGTTAGCCGCCTTGAGCTGTGCGCTGAGCATAAGTGCGCGTCCGTTCTTGAATATCGACTCATAATGACCTTTTTCGCCCGGAGCGGCGCTGTTTGCAAAGAGATAATCTCCGTCCTGCGAGAAGGTCTCGCTGATCTTGATAGCAGCGTTATAGAACAGCTCGTTGTCAGCTCCGAACACGAGATTTCTATCCTTGTCGAGGGTTATGTAGTCAACTCCCGCCGACGAAATCAGCGAGTTGTTGGTGTGCTGGAAGCCGGTCAGACCGTAGATAGCGTTTCCGTCGGGGTTGAAAGGCATGAAAGATTCGTCGCCGTTGAGATTTGCTCCGGCTTTCATATACTCGACCATGCGGTCAAAGGTCCACTTTCCGTCGAGCACGAGCTGGTAGGGCGCGTCGAGTCCGAGCGTTTTCAGCATATCCTCGTTGATGAACCAGACGATGGTTCCCTCAAAGTCGACAAGCGACACATCGGACGAGGCTACAAGCGCCATGCCGTCCTTGCCTACGCGGGCGTTTTCTGTAGCTTCGGTGTCCCACCAAGCCTCGTTAATCTGAAGCTCCGGAATCGTATCGAGGTCCATCAGATATCCCTCGGTCAGCGCGGTCGAGAGATAGTAGTCGCGGATGAACGCAACGTCGTACACGTCGTCGTTTGCGAGAACCGAGGTCTGGAGAGCCTTTGCGGCGTCGTTCAGCGTGTACTCCTCGTTGACCTCTAACTTGAAGCTGTACATTTCCTCGAGCTTGCGGTTGCGGTTGTAAATCGCGTCGTCGAGCGTGTCTCCGGTCGCTTCATCGAAGTCGAGATTTGAGTAGAAGCCGTAGGTCTGCGCGGTGTTGAGCATCGTGAAGGTGTCGCCCTTCATGTCAAGCTCGGGATATGTATACTCCGGAGTTGTTTCTTCCGCCGAGGTGTCCTGATTTGCTGATGTATCAGAACCGGTCTTAGTACCTGAATCGCCGCAGGAGATAATTCCCGCCGCGAGGAGCGCGATCAAAATGATTGACAATACTCTTTTGTGCATTTTATTCATTGCTAAAATATTACCTCACTTTTATTAAATTTTGCATGAACAACAACGTACTGAGCACAATAATATTATAGCATAAATAGTCAGGTATGTCAATACATTTTGCGAAATTATTTTTACTATGATACTTTTATTCTAAATATTGTTCACTGTTGAAAAATTTCTTCACTGCCGCGCCAGAGCTTAGCCTCGTAGGGCTTGAAGGTCACGCTGTCGAGGTCCTCCAACTTGCAGCTCACCTCGTCGCCCGAGAGGTTTACTATGAACCAGAGCATCTCCGAAAGCTCGCTGCTCCATCTCGCCGCGCAGAACAGCCGCTCGTCGGCGGGATAGATCGAATAATCTACCGTGCAGCCGCGAATGAAGTCCGAAAGTCCGGCGCGGATAGTCAGCAGCTTCCTTGTATAATCGGCAAAATCCGCGTTTTCCTCGTATCCGCCGAACGCCTGCACTCCGCCGTCGACAAAGCAGGCGACAGTGAACATAGCCTTAGCCGCGTCTCCGAAGCGCTCGTAGGAATAAAGTCCGTCCTCGGTGACGCCGTTGTTCCAGGTGTCGTGGTTGTCGGCGAAATTCAGCCAGAGCGCGCCGTCCGGGAAGATCGCCTGACGCATCTCGCAGTATCTCTGGAGCGAAGCGGCGCTTGCCTTCCCCGCGAAAATATTATTCATCTGATAGTATAGATCGTAGGCGTAGCTCATATCGCAGCTGTCGGCGTACTGGTAATAGGGGCCCTCGACGATGAAAATAATATCGTCGCGCACGCCGTCCACGCGCTCGCGCGTCTTCCGGAAAAGCTCGCAGTGACCGTGATTCAGCGACTCGCCGCCCGAATAGGGCAGATTTTCAGCCGAGTTCACGCCGCACTGCCAGTTCGGCGCGTCGAAGCGGAAGCCGTCGACTCCCCAGTCGAGCACCGAAATCTCCATCGCCTCGGCGAAATACTCCTGAAAACCGGGGTTCGCGTGGTCGAAGGTCCAGGTATAGCCCTTGAAGATCTCGCCGGGCTTTTCGTAGATGAACCAGTCTGGATGCTCGGCGCGGAGCGGATTGACCCGAGCTTGCTCGTCGCCGACCAGCTCGGGGATCTTTTTCTGCCACTCCGGCCAGTAATAGCGGCGCGAACAGTAATGCTCGCGGTCAAAATCGGCGATCTCGGTGTCGATACAGCCGTGCATCAGGATGTCGAGAATTACCTTCATGCCGAGCTCGTGGGCGCGGTGGATTATCGGGCGTATCGACTCGCCCGCGCCGTGCTGGATATCGGGATTTTTCAGGTCGTAGACCGTGTAGCATGGGAACAGGAAGGACGGCATCAGCTCGACCGTGTTGAAGCCGAGCGATTTTATCCGCTCGAGGTCGTTCGCAAGCTCCTCGGGGTGATCGTAGCGGTGATGGCATTTCTCCTCGGAGAGACGAAGCGGTCCGATCTCGACTTCATAGC
Source organism: uncultured Ruminococcus sp. (assembly GCA_902766575.1). Lineage (GTDB taxonomy): Bacteria > Bacillota > Clostridia > Oscillospirales > CAG-272 > Flemingiibacterium. Next base: position 5,468 of record CACXED010000077.1, read on the forward strand.
AGACGAGCCCGCGGAGCATACGCTCTTTTTCGCGGTGAGCTCGCAGTCCGACCGATTCGAGCCGCCTGCCGACAGCCTTCGCCGCCGAAATCGTGTCGCATTCGAACAGCTCGTACTCTGCCCTGCCCGACGAGACGGTCTCGCCCGTTTCGAGCCGGCTTTCGATCTGTACAACATATCGCAGGTCTCCGTCGAGACGGCAGGACTCGAATCTCGGGTCGAACCATGCGGCAAAGCACCGCTCGCCGTTGGTGAGCATTCTCAGAGCCGCCGGAGTTCCGCAGGCGCTCCAGCCATCTGACTTCGGGAACGCCAGAGCGACGTACCGGACATTGACAAATTCTCCGGTGTTTTTCAGCTCGAACGAGCGCGTGAAGCCGGGTCTGCCCGAGCGCAGCGTGTAGATTTTCGTCATCTCGAACTGCCCGAGCCTGACGCAGAGCCGGAGCTCGACCGAATCGGCGGTCTTGACGAGACTGTGCGACAGGTATTCCGGCTCAGGCGAGAGCGTTTCTTCTCCGAACAGCCGCAGTGACGCCCAGTTTTTGTTGATGTGCTCATAATCGAGCGTCGATCGGTATTCGCCGCCGACCGTGACGCTGACCTCGGGACGATCGAGCGCGAAGCTCCTGTCTTTCAGTCTGAGCTCCGAAAGCTCGCCGTCGGCTTTGAAAACGAGCGTCAGAAGCCCGTTCCCAAAGCTGATATTATTTTCGTTTTTTTCAAAGAATATATTTTTGTAAAGCATTTTTCCTCAATCGAACGACTCCACGTCGTCATAGAATTTTTGCAGCTCGGTCTCTTTTTTATCCTTCACAGAATCATATTTGGACATATAATTCTCGTCGTTATTACCGACCATATCGGCGAAAATGTTCGCGAATCCGCCGCTGACCACGCTGAACGTGAACGCGAAGTTGAATCTGAGTCCCTGCTTGATCAGGTCGTACATCTGGGAGGTCACATCGTCGCGGGAATATTTGACCTTGAGCGCAGTCTCAAAGTAGACCGGCGATACGTCGCGGTAATTCTGCGAAGCCATAGCCTCCATCGCCGCTCCGACCGCGTCGAGCTTGTCGCAGGTCTTGGGAATTACCATCGAGCTGTAGACGTTGCGGGCGAG
>CACXED010000078.1 GCA_902766575.1 uncultured Ruminococcus sp.
AAGCTCGGGCGCGACCTGCTCTCGCCGAACCCGACCGACTACGAGCCGCGCGACTTCAAAATAATCACCTATCCCTGCCGCGACCATTTTACGCATAGAATCTATTATAAGTCCTTCGACCTCTCCGGACTGCTCCGCGACGGCGAAAATCTCCTCGAGATACAGCTGGGCGGCGGCTGGTTCGTGCAGGAGGAAAGAATCGCCGAGGGCGAAATGTCCTATGGAGACCGGGTGAAGTGCATCTACTCGCTCGAGCTTCCCGACCGGACGGTAGTCTCCGACGGCAGCGAAATGTGGCGGAGCAGCGAGATTGTCTACTCGAATCTGTTCATCGGCGAAATCATCGACCCGACCGTAAAAACCGAGCCGCGCCGGGTGACTGTCCTCAAAAGCCCCGACTCGATCCTCTGTCCCGAGCTCGGCGCGCCAGACCGCGAGATACGCACGATAAAGCCGGAAAAATGCGGCAGAATCTACGACGCCGGAGAGAATGTCAGCGGCTACGTCAGGATAAAATCCAAGCCCGGCTATACCGGAAAGGTCACGCTGCGCTTTTCGGAGGAGCAGAAAGACGGCGCGCTTGACTTCGGCACGACCGGAGCGGGCTATATATGCTCGTCCGGAAAGCCGCAGATAATGACCGACAGCTTCATCTGCGACGGCACCGAGCGCATTTTCGAGCCGAAATTCGTATGGCACTGCTTCAGATATTTTGACATAGACGGCGAGTTTGCCGATATCGAGGTCGTCGTAGTCCATTCGGACGTGGCTGTCAGCTCGGGCTTTGAGTCGGACAGCGAGGGCTGCAATTTCCTCTATGACGCTTATATCCGCACCGAGCTTGACAATATGCACGGCAGCTTTCCGTCCGACTGTCCGCACCGCGAGCGGCTCGGCTACACCGGAGACGGTCAGATCACCGCTCCGACCGCGATGCTGACGCTCGACAGCCGCGAATTTTACCGCAAGTGGATCCGGGACATACTTGACTGTCAGGACCCGGATACCGGACATATTCAGCACACCGCGCCCTTCATGGGCGGAGGAGGCGGGCCGGGCGGCTGGGGCTCGGCGGTGATAATCGTGCCGTATCATTTCTGGAAAAATTTCGGCGAGACCGACATTCTCCGCGAAGCCTATCCGGCGATGAAAAAATGGATCGGCTATCTGATCGCACACAGTGAAAATTCGCTCGTCGTGCGCGAGGAGGAGGGCGGCTGGTGTCTCGGCGACTGGTGTACGCTTGAAAAATGCACTGTTCCGGAGCCGCTTGTGAACAGCTACTATCTTGTAAAAACGCTCGGAATGCTGCGCGAGATCGCCGGAGCGCTCGGCGAGGAATTTGAGTTCGATACGCTCGAAGCCGACACGCTCGAAGCGATAAAATCGGCATATTTCACCGGCGATTACGACAGGAGTCAGGGAAGGCTCGTCTACGGAGCGGCGCTCGGACTGGTCAGCGCCGACGAATGTGCGGAATATTACGACAGGCTCGGGCATTTCGACACCGGATTTCTCGCGACCGACATTCTCTGCGAGCTGCTCTTTGAATCGGGACACGGCGATGTGTTCGGAAAGCTAATCGAAAGCGACGCTCCCGGTACATATCTTCACATGAAGCGACACGGAGCGACCACTATCTGGGAGAATTGGCGCGGAGGCTCGCATTGCCATCCGATGTTCGGCGCGCCTTCAAGGCAGCTGTTCACCGGCATTCTGGGCATTAAGGCGCTCTCACCCGGCTTTGAGGAATACGAGATAAAGCCGCAGCTCCCGGCGTCCATGAATTACGCGAAGGGCTTCATCACAACCCCGCGCGGAAGGCTCACCGTCGAGGTAAAACGGGTCGGCGACGGCGTCGAGGTCGTGAGCAGGCTCGGGTAATATTCGCCCAGAAACAGAAAACGCAGATATTGCACTGCATAAATAACGATGCGGATAGGGTGATCCGTCTTTGCAACGAGCGGCCCGCGGGAACGAGTGACCTTCCCGACATGAAATAAGCGCTGTATATCCATATTCAACGTATGGATATGCGGCGCTTTTTCGCGCTCTTAACGGCTCTGAAGCCCGGAATCTTTACGCTATCTTTATGCGCGGCTTTATATCCTTTTACCCTCTTTATTCCCGATAATATATAATAATATTAAGAAAGAATAAAGGCGTATAAAGACGCATAAAGGAGAAGAAACATATGTGGCAGCTGCTCAGCCCTAACCGGAAACTCAATTCCTTTCAGATAATCATATTCGGCTTTGCGGCTGTCATACTTGTCGGTACAATTCTGCTGATGCTGCCGATTTCGTCGGTCGAAAGAGAATCAACGCCATTTTTAGAGAGCCTGTTCACCTCGACCTCGGCGGTCTGTGTGACCGGACTGGTGCTGCACGACACCGGAACCTACTGGTCGGCTTTCGGTCAGACGGTCATACTCATGCTGATCCAGATCGGCGGCGTCGGAGTGGTCACAGCCGCAGCGTCATTCGCGCTCGTCTCGGGACGGAAAATATCGCTGATGCAGCGCAGCACGATTCAGGAAGCGATCTCTGCGCCCAAGGTCGGCGGCGTTGTCCGTCTCACCGGCTTCATCATTAAGATAACGCTTGTGATCGAGCTTGTCGGAGCGGCGGTCATGGCTCCGGTGTTCTGCCGGGAATTTGGCGCGCGCGGACTCTGGTACGCGCTGTTCCACTCGGTGTCGGCGTTCTGCAACGCGGGCTTCGACCTGATGGGCGTGAGAGGAAAGTTCTCGTCGCTGACGACCTTTGCCGCACAGCCGGTCATAAATATCACGATAATGCTGCTGATCATCATCGGCGGCATAGGCTTTCTGACCTGGGACGATATCCGGACAAATAAATTTCACTTAAGCCGCTACCGGATGCAGACTAAGGTCATACTCTGCGCGGCGGCGATACTGATAACCATCCCGGCGATCTATTTCTTCCTCTTTGAGTTCGGCGAGCTGCCGCTCGGAAAAAGGCTGCTCTGCTCGTTCTTTCAGTCGGTGACGCCGAGAACCGCGGGCTTCAATACGGTCGACCTGAACTCGATTTCCGAGCCGGGACAATACCTGATCATCACGCTGATGCTGATCGGCGGCGCGCCCGGCTCTACCGCCGGAGGAATCAAGCTGACTACCGCCGCGGTGCTGCTCGCAAACTGCATTTCGACCTTCCGGCGCAGCGAGTACGCTCACTTTTTCGGCAGACGCATCAGCGACGAGACGATAAAGAGCGCCGCGACTGTTCTTATGATGTATGTTGTGCTTTTCTGGACGGGAGGGCTGGCGATAAGCCTTTTCGAGGGGCTTCCGATGACTGATTGCCTGTTCGAGACCGCATCGGCAATCGGCACGGTCGGACTGTCGCTCGGCATCACGCAGAGTATCGGAACGGCGTCGAGAGCGATACTCATCGCTCTGATGTTCTTCGGACGGGTCGGCGGGCTGACACTTATCTATGCCGCCGTATCGGGCAAGGAAAAGGTCGTCTCCATGCTGCCGCAGGAAAAGATCACCGTCGGATAAATCAAAAGGAGTGGATTTAATCAATGAAATCAATACTGCTTATCGGACTCGGGCGCTTTGGAAAACATATCGCAGCGCATCTGCACCGTCTCGGGCATCAGGTGATGGCGATCGACTGCGTTGAGGAGCGGGTCGACGCCGTGCTGCCCTATGTCACAAACGCGCAGATCGGCGACAGCACCAACCCTGTCTTTCTCGAATCGCTCGGGATACGTAATTTCGACGTCTGCATCGTGGCTATCGGCAACGACTTCCAGAGCTCTCTCGAAACCACCTCGCTTCTAAAGGAGCTTGGAGCGAAGCTCGTCGTCTCAAGAGCGGCGACCGACGTGCATGAAAAATTCCTGCTCCGCAACGGCGCAGACGAGGTCGTCTATCCCGAAAAGCAGCTCGCGAAATGGGCGGCGATACGCTACAGCTCGGATCACATCCTCGATTACATCGAGCTTGACAATATCCATGCGATCTTCGAGGTCCCGATCCCAAAGGCCTGGATAGGCAGAACGATCGGTCAGATCGACATACGAAAAAAATACAGCATCAACATAATGGGCATAAAAAATAACGGCGAGCTGGAGCTTTCAATTACACCCGAAACTATCCTTGCCGACGGTGAGACGATGCTCGTGCTCGGCGAATACAGGGACATACAGAAATGCTTCAGAATCTGAACAGACGGAAGGCGAAAATATGCTGCTATCTGACATTCTGCTTGCCGCCGCGGTTTTGGCAGTCGTTTTATACGGTTTTTATCTGATGAGACGCATTGACGGATATCTCGCCAAAAAGCTGGGGAAAAACAGCGTCGGCACAGTTCATATCATAAATAATGGTAGAAAAATACATAAATGAATGTTATAATTATATAAACAGATTGAAGAAAGGAAATCGTCGGCATGAATGAATCAAGGCAGGATCCCGACTCGCTTCTGCGTGCGATAAGCAGAGGTGAATCCGAAAATCATGAAGGCAGGCTGAAAATATTCTTCGGCTACGCCGCCGGAGTCGGCAAGACCTACGCCATGCTCGAAGCCGCTCATCAGGCAAAGGAGCGCGGCGTTGACGTCTTGGTCGGCTATATCGAGCCGCACGCGCGACCCAAAACCTCAGAGCTGCTCGACGGGCTTGAAGCGCTCCCTCCGCTCGTTGTGAAGCACGGGGATATCACGCTGAAAGAGTTCGATATTGACTCGGCGCTGAGACGCAAACCGCAGCTGATTTTAGTCGACGAGCTTGCCCACACCAACGCCGACGGCTGCCGGCACTCAAAGCGCTATCAGGACGTGGAGGAGCTGCTCCGCGCCGGAATCGACGTATATACAACCGTCAACGTCCAGCACATCGAGAGCCTGAACGACACCGTCGCGTCGATCACCGGCGTAATGGTTCGCGAGCGCATACCCGACTCGGTTTTCGACCGGGCGGATCAGGTCGAGCTTGTGGACATCGAGCCGCAGGAGCTGCTCGAACGCTTCGCAAGCGGCGAGGTCTACAAAAAGGATCAGGCACAGCGCGCATCGGTGAATTTCTTCACGGTCGAGAACCTGACGGCTCTGCGGGAGCTGGCGCTCAGACGCTGCGCCGACCGGGTGAATCTGCTGACCGAGAGCGCAAGAATCAAGAGCCGCAGCGATTATCACACCGACGAGCATATCCTTGTCTGCCTTTCCTCGTCGCCGTCGAACGCGAAAATCATCCGCACCGCCGCGAGAATGGCGAACGCTTTCCGCGGCGGATTTACCGCGCTGTTTGTCGAGACTCCCGATTATAAGAATCTGGACGAGGCGGACAAAAAGCGTCTGCGGGACAATATCCGGCTTGCCGAGCAGCTCGGCGCGGACGTTGAGACGACCTACGGCGACGATGTTCCGTTCCAGATCGCCGAGTTCGCCCGCATTTCCGGAGTCTCAAAGATCGTCATCGGACGCAGCACCGCTACCCGCAGGCATATTTTCAGCAAGCCGACGCTGACCGAGCAGCTCATCAAAAACGCGCCGAACCTCGATATTCATATCATACCGGATATGTCAGCCGATGAAAGCTATCAGAATCGAAAAAAGCAGTTCCGCGGCAGGGTCATGCCGCTGCGGGACGTAGGAAAGACGATACTCGTGCTGCTGTGCGCGACGCTGCTCGGATATCTGTTCTATTCGTTCGGCTTTACCGAGGCGAATATCATCACGGTCTACATTCTCGGCGTGCTGGTGGTCTCGATTATCACGACGAACAAGCTTTGCAGCCTGCTCGCTTCGAGCGTCAGCGTGCTGGTGTTCAATTTCTTCTTCACCGACCCGAGGTTCACCTTCCGCTTCATCGACCCGAGCTACTATGTGACCTTTGCGATCATGTTCATTGCGTCGCTGTTCACCGGAACGCTCGCGTCGAGGCTCAAGGAAAACGCCAGACAGTCGGCTCAGGCGGCGTTCCGGACGAAGATTCTCTTTGAGACGAATCAGCTCCTGCAAAAGGAGAGCGACCCGCAGGGCATAGGCAGCGTCACCGCCGGACAGCTAATCAAGCTGCTGAAACGCGATACCGTCATCTATCTTGTCGAGGGAAAAGAGTTATCCGAGCCGTATGTCTGCCGCTCGGGCGAGGAAAATACCGACGAACTGCTCTCCGAGAACGAAAAGGCGGTCGCCGACTGGGTTTTCCGCAACAACAAGCACGCCGGAGCGACGACCGACACGCTCTCGAACGCGAAATGCCTCTATCTCGCGATACGGGTCAACAGTCAGGTCTACGGCGTAGTCGGAATCGCGCTTGGCGACGGCTCGCTCGATTCCTTTGAGAACAGCGTCGTGCTGTCGATTCTCGGCGAGTGCGCGCTGGCGCTCGAGAACATCAAGAACGCCCGGGAAAAGGAGGAAGCCGCGATTCTGGCTAAAAACGAGCAGCTCCGCGCCAATCTGCTGCGGACGATCTCCCACGACCTGCGCACGCCGCTGACCTCGATTTCGGGCAACGCGAGCAATCTTCTGACCAACTACAAAAAGCTGGACGACGCCGCGCTTTCGCAGAGCTTCAACGACATTTACGACGATTCGATGTGGCTCATAAATCTCGTCGAGAATCTGCTGGCAGTGACTCGGATAGAGGGCGGTCAGCTCAGTCTTAATCTTTCCGCCGAGCTGATCGACGAGGTTATCGCCGAGGCTATGAACCACATCAGCCGCAAGAGCCGTGAGCATACGATCCGTATACACAGCGAAAAGGACTATATTCTCGCAAAGGTCGATGCGAAGCTCATCGTGCAGGTGATGATAAACCTCGTCGACAACGCGATAAAATACACCGAACCCGGCTCGACCATCGACATTTACACCCGCGAGGTCGGCAATATGGTCGAGGTCAGCGTCGCCGACGACGGTCCGGGCATACCCGACGGGCAGAAGCCGCATATCTTTGAGATGTTCTACAGCGGCGCGAACAAGCTCGCCGACAGCCGCCGGAGCATGGGGCTGGGACTCGCGCTCTGCAAATCAATAATCAACGCGCACGGGGGGAGCATAACCGTTTCGGACAATAAGCCGCATGGTACGGTGTTCACCTTCACGCTGCCTAAAGGAGAGGTGGAGCTTCATGAATAAACCGCTGATACTCATCGTCGAGGACGACACCGCCGTCCGGAATCTCATGACGACGACTCTGAAAACCAATGATTACCGCTATATAACCGCCGCATACGGAGAAGCCGCGATACTCGAGGCTTCCTCGCACAATCCGGACATAGTTCTGCTCGACTTAGGACTTCCGGACATGGACGGAGTCGAGATAATCAAAAATATCCGCTCGTGGTCGAATATGCCGATCATCGTCATCAGCGCAAGAAGCGAGGATAACGACAAGATCGAAGCCCTCGACGCCGGAGCCGACGACTATCTGACCAAGCCCTTTTCGGTCGAGGAGCTGCTCGCGCGCATACGGGTGACGCAGCGCAGGCTTAATTATATCGCGTCCGAGCGTCAGGCGTCCGATTCGGTTTTTGTCAACGGAAAGCTGAAAATCGACATGGCGGGCGGCTGCGCCTATCTCGACGAAAGGGAGCTGCATCTGACGCCGATCGAGTACAAGCTGCTCTGCCTGCTTGCAAAGAACGTCGGAAAGGTGCTGACCCACACCTATATCACGCAGAACATCTGGGGTCGGAGCTGGGACAACGACGTGGCGTCGCTGAGAGTATTCATGGCGACCCTGCGCAAAAAGTTAGAGTCCGAGCCGGATTCTCCGCAGTACATTCAGACCCACATCGGCGTCGGATACCGCATGATGAAGGTCGAATGACACAGCTTGCAAAAGCCTGCCGCAGTGGCGGGCTTTTCTTATCGCCGAAAAAGCCCGGGCGCGTCTGTAAATTTATTTTGAGCCGCTGTCTTACAGTTGAAAATCTCCGCCGGATATGGTATAATATGCTCAGGGAATCTTCCAATCGGATATGGAGTGACATTTCATGGAATTATTGGACATAGTCGACGAATACGGCGAGCCGACCGGACAGACGGTCGAGCGGAGCAGAGCGCATCTCGAGGGGATACGTCACCGAACCTCTCACGTCTGGCTGCTGAGACGACGCGGAGGGCTTGAGCTGCTGCTCCAGAAGCGCAGCGAGGACAAGGACTCCTTTCCGGGCTGCTACGACATCTCGAGCGCCGGACACATCCCGGCGGGCGAGGATTTTATAAGCTCGGCTCTGCGAGAGCTTTCGGAGGAGCTGGGACTTGCGCTCACAGCCGAAATGCTGAATTACTGCGGCTCAAAGTCGCTCTTTACAAGAACCGAATTCTACGGCAGGCCCTTTCTCGACAATCAGTTTACAAAGGTCTACGCCGTCTGGTACGAGCCGGAGCTGGGCGCGCTCAGACCTCAGCCGGAGGAGATCTCCGGGCTGCGCTGGATGAGGCTCGACGAGTGCAGAGAGCTTGTTTTGCGCGGAGACAGGCGCTTCTGCGTCGATCCGGACGAGCTTTGTATGCTCGAACGCTTTGCCCGAAAGGAAGGATCTGAAAATGTCTAAAAAAAGCCGGAATACCAAGGGAAAAATCGTCTCGGCGGCGTGGGAGCTTTTCTATCGTCAGGGCTACGACGACACGACGATCGACGAGATAGTCGAGGCGTCGGGGACGTCCAAGGGCTCGTTCTATCATTATTTTGACAGCAAGGACGCGCTGCTGGCGTCGCTGTCCTATCTGTTCGACGAGAAGTACGAGGAGCTTCAGGAAAAGCTCGACTTTGACGCCGACAGCTTTGAGTTGCTGATTTACCTTAATCAGGAGCTGTTCGACATGATCGACAACAAGATCGACCAGAGCCTTATCACCAAGCTCTATTCGACTCAGCTGGCGATGCAGGGCGAAAAGAGCCTGCTCGACAGCAACCGGCTCTACTATCGTCTGCTCAAGCAGATCGTCAGCGCCGGTCAGGAGCGCGGAGAGCTCCGGCGGGATATGACCGCCGGCGAGATCGTCCGGCTCTACGCGATGTGCGAGCGGGCGCTGATCTGCGAATGGTGCCTGTACAATCACAGCTTTTCGCTGAAAAGCTACTCACAGCGCCTTTTGCCGATGCTCCTGTCCGAGATACGGGAGAAAAAATAAAGAATATTTTTTGTACTGGAATTGATATAAATAATAGTATAGAATACAGTCTATAAAAATAACCCGATATAATGCTGTAAATTGTCGGATAGTGCCGGAATATTACATATAATAGTCCAAACCCGGTTCTGTGTTGCAGTCTAAAAAGATTTGTGATATAATATCTGGGTATTAAATTTCGGAGGACAAGCGTGAAAATGAATTTTCACGCCCGGTTTTTGCGGATTTCACTGCCTCCGGCAGTGATTTTGCTCCGCAAAACCATCCGCAAATTCCCAATAAGGAAACTTTCGCTGACGCGAAAGCTATGGTGATTTATATGAATATCTGGACACTGTTAACAATCGGCGCCTACCTCATCTTTATGGTAGTCGTGGGCGCTTATTTTTCAAAGAAGTCGAGCAACGCCTCGGAGTATTTCCTCGGCGGAAGAAAGCTCGGCCCCTTTGTAACCGCAATGAGCGCCGAGGCGTCGGACATGAGCAGCTGGCTTTTGATGGGTCTGCCGGGCGTCGCTCTGGCAGCCGGAGTTGCCGAAGCCGCGTGGACGGCGATCGGACTTGCGATCGGAACCTACATAAACTGGCTGATCGTCGCAAAGCGCATCAGAATTTACTCGCATAAGCTCGACGCTGTGACGATACCCGAATTTTTCAGCAAGCGCTTCGGAGACAAGCGGGGAATACTTTCGCTTATCTCGGCGATAGTGATCGTCGTGTTCTTCATTCCCTATACTGCGTCGGGCTTCAACGCCTGCGGAACGCTGTTCAACAGCCTTTCGGGCGGAAAAATACCCTACTTCACCGCGATGATCGTCTCCGCGGCGGTCATAATCGCCTACACCGCGCTGGGAGGCTTCCTTGCGGCTTCGACCACCGACTTTGTGCAGTCGATAGTCATGACGATAGCCCTCGTAGCGGTCGTGATCTTCGGCGTGAACTATGCCGGAGGCTGGGGCGCGGTCGCTGAGAACGCGGCGAGCCTGCCGTCCTATCTCAAGCTCACAAGCACATATAATTATACGACCGGAGGCACTACGCCCTACGGACTGCTGACGATAATCTCGACGCTGGCGTGGGGACTCGGATACTTCGGTATGCCGCATATCCTGCTGCGCTTCATGGCTATCGAGGACTCGAACAAGCTCAAGACCTCCCGCCGCATCGCGACTGTCTGGGTCACGATCTCGATGGCGGTCGCTATCCTGATCGGAATCATCGGCTGCGCGGCTGTGAACAACGGCGCGCTCGACCTCGACATTTCGAACTCTCAGCGCATCATAGTCGTTATCGCCCGCACCGTGAGCCAGAACGGAGCCTTCTTCGCGATAATCGCCGGAGTTATCCTTGCCGGAATCCTCGCGTCGACGATGTCTACCGCCGATTCCCAGCTTTTAGCGGCTTCGTCGAGCATTTCGCAGGATCTGCTCGTCGGCGTGTTCAAGCTGAAGCTCGACAACAAGAAGTCGATGCTGATCTCGCGTCTGACGATAATCGCCATCGCGGTTGTCGCGATAATCTGGGCGAGAAACGAGGACTCGGTGTTCACAATCGTATCGTTCGCGTGGGCAGGCTTTGGAGCGGCGTTCGGACCGGTCGTGCTGTTCGCGCTGTTCTGGAAGCGCACGACGCTCATCGGCGCGCTTGCGGGCATGGTTTCGGGCGGAGCGATGGTGTTCATCTGGAAATACGTCATCGCGAAGCTCGGCGGAGTTTTCGCTATCTACGAGCTGTTCCCGGCTTTCGTAATCGCCTGCGTCGTGATCTTCGTGGTCAGCCTGCTGACAAAGCAGCCTGAGGACGATGTCCTCAAGGTCTACGACGACGTAAAGACCGAGATCGCAAAGTGAACTGAATATTCCGACAGCCCTGTCCCCGGATAAACGGAGCAGGGCTGTTTTCTGTCATATCGGGGCTTGTTCACAGTTTGACGCTTGAATTTGCGGCTGAAGCATGATATAATTGAGAAAAACTCGGAGGGATTATAATGAAAACTGTCAGACTTGGGCGCACTGAAATACTGTCGCCCAAAAACGGCTTCGGAGCGCTTCCTGTCCAGCGTGTGAGCGAGGATTACGCCGCTATGCTGCTTCGAAAGGCTTACGACGCCGGATTCACCTTTTTCGATACCGCGAGAGCTTATTCGGACAGCGAGAAAAAGCTGGGACTGGCGCTCTCGGACGTGAGAGACAGGATCACTATCGCCACCAAGACCGGCGCTAAGACCGGAGAGGCTCTGCGAGCAGATCTCGAGACCAGTCTGAAAAATCTCCGCACCGATCACATCGACGTCTATCAGCTCCACAATCCGCCCTTCTGCCCGAAGCCGGGAGACGGCTCGGGGCTCTACGAAGCGCTGCTCGAAGCCAAGGCGGCGGGGAAGATACTGCATATCGGCATCACGAATCACAGACTGAACGTCGCCGAGGAGGCGGTCAGATCGGGACTTTACGAGACGCTCCAGTTCCCGTTCTGCTATCTCGCGTCGGAGCAGGACATCGCGCTTGTTAAGCTCTGCGCCGAGAAGAATATCGGCTTCATCGCGATGAAAGCGCTGTCGGGCGGACTGATCACACGTTCGGACGCGGCGTATGCGTGGCTCGATCAGTTCGACAACGTGCTGCCGATCTGGGGCGTTCAGCGCGAGAGCGAGCTTGACGAGTTCATCTCCTACATGGATAACCCGCCGACCCTCACCGGCGAGCTGTCGGAGCTTATAGAGCGGGATCGCCGCGAGCTTTCGGGCAGCTTCTGCCGCGGCTGCGGCTATTGTATGCCCTGCCCGATGGGGATCGAGATCTTCAACTGCGCGCGGATGTCGCAGATGATCCGCCGCAGTCCCTCCGCCGGATGGCTGACCGAGGAAAGGCAGAAGATGATGTTCAACATCGAAAACTGCATCGGCTGCGGGCATTGCAGCTCGAAATGCCCCTACGGTCTCGACACGCCGTCGCTGCTGAAGCAGAATCTCGAGGATTACCGCGGTATCGTCGAGGGAAGAATTAAGATCTGAACATAAAATTACAGCCCTGCGGGTGAGCAGGGCTGTTTTTTGTGTCTATTTATGGATTATTCCTCGTCGTCGGACTTGGCGGCTTCATCCTGCATTTTCTGGATATCGTCGAATGCCGAGTAGATGGGCTTTACGTCGGTCTTTTTCTTGATTTTGCGATCGACGTAGTTCTTGGTCAGCTTGACGACGATGCCCGAGCAGCAGATGACGCCGATGAGGTTCGGAATCGCCATGAGTCCGTTGAAGGTGTCCGAGAGGTCGATAGCGATCGAAGCGTCGAGAGTAGAGCCTGCGACAATCAGGATAATGAAGAATATCTTATAGCCGATGGTCGACTTGGAGCCGAACAGATACTCCCACGCCTTGGTGCCGTAGAAGCTCCAGCCGAGGACGGTGGTGAATGCGAACAGCGTGATAGCGATGGCGATGAATACTCCGCCGATCGGTCCGAAGCTGTTGGTGAATGCCTCGGTCGCGAGTCCGAGCTTGGTCGCGCCGCTTATCGACGCGCCGGTCTCGAGGTCGACGATGCCGGAGGTCAGGATAACGAGCGCGGTGACGGTGCAGACGATGATGGTGTCAAAGAAAACCTCAAAGATGCCCCAGAGACCCTGTACGACCGGCTCCTTGACGTTGGAGGTCGAGTGAACCATGACCGACGAGCCGAGTCCGGCTTCGTTTGAGAACACTCCGCGCTTGAAGCCCCAGGTGATAGCCTGCATGATCACGACGCCGCCGGCTCCGCCCGCGACCGCCTTGAAGCTGAATGCGTCCTTGAAGATAGCGCCGAATGCGGGGAGGATCATCCTGTAGTTCATCGCGATGATGATGATCGAGCCGAGCATATAGAGCAGAGCCATGAAGGGAACGATCTTTTCGCTGGTCTTTGCGATTCTCTGCAGACCGCCGATTATGACGAGCGCCGCGATGATCATGACCGCGATGCCGATTATCAGCGCCACGATCTTCTTGCTTTCCGCAGAGGGAGAGACGACGTTGATGATGCTCTCGGAGATCGAGACGACCTGTCCCATGTTGCCGATGCCAAAGGAGGCGAACACGGTGAATACCGCGAAAAGTACGGCTAAGATCTTGCCGATATATTTGCCGTACTTCATCTTGCCGACGCCGTCGGAGAGGTAGTACATAGCTCCGCCGCACCACTCGTTATCTTTGTTCTTACGGCGGAAGTAGATGCCGAGCACGTTTTCAGAGTAGTTGGTCATCATTCCGACAAGAGCGGCGACCCACATCCAGAATACGGCTCCGGGGCCGCCCATCGTGATGGCGTAGGCGATACCGGCGATGTTACCGGTGCCTATCGTCGCGGAAAGAGCGGTGCAGAGCGCCTGGAACTGGGAGATGGAGTGCTTGTCCTCGTTTTTCAGTATATCCTTCTTTTTGAAAAGCGAGCCGATGGTCTCCTTCCACATATGCCCGAAGTGGGAGAACTGGAAGAACTTGGTGAGAATGGTCATCAGGATACCG
>CACXED010000079.1 GCA_902766575.1 uncultured Ruminococcus sp.
ACCTTTATTATATCACATCCCGATTCGATTAGCAAGGGATTTTCAAAAAATCGCCGATCTCTTATAACAGTTTGCAGCATAAATTTACAGTTAATTCACTCCGATGAAATGATTTTGCTCATGAGTTATGGTACAATAGTAATATTGCTTTTTACAAAGGAGAAATTATTTATGGATTGGAATCAGACCTTACAGTCTCTGCAGACATGGCTCATGACCTCCGGTGTGAAGATACTCGTCTCGGTCATAATCCTTATCGTCTCGTTCAAGCTGATCAACTGGCTTGCCAAAAAGGTCGAAAAATCGAGCGAGAAAAAGCTCGGCGATCATCAGGTCGACAAAACCATCACCCGAACGCTGGCTTATGTCGCTAAGATCGGACTCAAGGTGCTCGTCTGCATCTGCCTTGTCGGCTACCTCGGACTTGACACCAGCGGGCTGACCGCGCTCATCGCGTCCTTTGGCGTCAGCATCGGGCTCGCGATCAACGGAACGCTGTCAAATTTAGCCGGAGGCGTGCTGCTCCTCATCACCCGCCCCTTCCGCGACGACGACTACATATCCGCCTGCGGCTATGAGGGCACGGTCGAGGACATCTATATCTGCAACACTAAGATCAGAACTATCGACAACAAGGTCGTCTACATCCCGAACGGCAAGCTCTCGACAAGCGAGGTCGTCAACTTCTCCGAAAAGGAGACCCGCCGCGTCGATCTGACCTTCTCGATATCCTATTCGGACGATTTTGAAAAGGCAAAGTCGATCATCCGCTCGGTCTGCGAGTCCGACCCGCTGATACTCGATACTCCCCAGCCAAACATCCGTATCTGCAGTCACTCCGAAAGCAGCATCGACATCGTCACTCAGGCATGGTGCAAAAACGCAGACTACTGGACCGCGCGCTTCAATCTGCTCGAGGGCGTCAAGAAAGCCTTCGACGAAAACGGCATCGAGATACCGTTCAATCAGCTCGACGTCACCATCAGGAATAAATGAGCCGTTAATACGGCAAAAAGCGTCCTCACGGACGCTTTTTTTGTTAGGGATAAGCTGAACAATTGGAGTTTTCATGCAAAAAAGCTTGGATTTATGGGCTTTTTTGCATGAAAACAACCTTAAATCAGCGTTTCCTTAGAAGCCGGGCAGATACTCGCTCAGAGTGTATTTTTTCTTCGACAGTATGAACGCAGCCGCGAGCACCATGTAAGCCGCTATGCCGAAATGCCCGCAGAGCTTGTAGCCCGCCGGATTGACGTACTCGACAATATCGCTCTCAATAAAGCTTAACAGCAGCTCGTTCAGCCTGCCGAGCCCGATACCGCTCTCCTCGCTGAGCGTCTCCTTTGTCACCGGCTTCACCGTGTCGAGCTGAGAGATCAGCCTGAGCCCGTCCGGGCTCGACAGCTCCGAGAGCAGCCGATACTCGCGGTCTCCGACGCTGCCGAGCTTCTCCCGCAGGTCGGTGCGTATCACGCAGGCTACTCCGTCGTCGTCCCAGATCTTCAATCCAAAATCGCTGCAGACCCGCAGATTTCCCGCCGCGTAGTCCTCCCGCTGGCGCTCGCGATTTCCGGTCTCGATGAAGTAGATACCTTTCCAGAGCTTCCAGATATCGCTGCCGAGCTCGCGATGGGCGTTCGGCGCGTCCCGGTACTGATGCGCCCAGAGATATTCGTCCGCGATCTGCTCGATCTTCGCCGCGACCGAGTCGATATCGTCGCAGCGCTCGGTTTCGAGCAGTATGTCGAGCGAAATCCCGTAGAGCTCTCCGAGCGCTTTCAGATTGAAGCAGTCGGGCAGACATTCGCCGCTCTCCCACTTCGAGACCGCCTGAGCCGAGACGCCGACGCGCTTTGCGGTCTCCTCCTGCGTGAGTCCGAGATTCTTCCTGTGTTCGCGGAGCTTTGCTCCGAAAATTTCCATGTCAAGCATTGTTCTTCCCTCTTTAATTTATTACGGTCCGGATCGTGTCTATATTATATCATGCCGCGGTGCAACCTGCAATAGTATATTCGTTGAAAATCGAGCGTTCGTTTCAACTGCTGGTTGATTCTCTTAAGATTGAAAAAGGAGCTGAGGTCAGCTCCTTTTCCTATTCGTTTTTTCAGTCCGCGGGCTTCATTGTCGGGAACAGCAGCACGTCTCTTATCGCCGCGCTGTCGGTCAGAAGCATACACATTCTGTCGATGCCGTAGCCGATTCCTCCTGTGGGAGGCATACCTATCTCGAGCGCGTTGAGGAAATCCTCGTCGGTGTGGTTAGCTTCTTCGTCGCCGGCGGCGAACTGCTCCTCCTGCGCGGCGAAGCGCGCGCGCTGATCAATCGGGTCGTTGAGCTCGGAATAAGCGTTTGCCATCTCCCAGCCGTTCATGAAGAACTCAAAGCGCTCGACATACTCGGGATCGTCGGGCTTCTTCTTTGTAAGCGGCGAGATCTCGACCGGGTGATCCATGACGAAGGTCGGCTGGATCAGATGCTCCTCGACGAACTCCTCAAAGAACAGGTTCAGAATATCGCCTTTCTTGTGGCGCTCCTCGTAATGAACGCCCTTGGCGTCGGCGGCGGCGCGAGCCTCCTCGAGAGTCTTGATCTCGTGGAAATCGACTCCCGAGTATTTCTTGACCGCGTCGACCATCGTAATGCGCTCGAAGGGCTTGCCGAGATCCATCTCGACGCCGTTGTAGACGATCTTAGTCGTTCCGAGCACCTCGTTTGCGACGTAGCGGTACATATTCTCGGTGAGATCCATCATTCCGTGGTAATCGGTGTAAGCCTGATAGAGCTCCATAAGCGTGAACTCGGGATTGTGGCGGGTATCGAGTCCCTCGTTGCGGAAGACGCGGCCGATCTCGTAAACTCTCTCGAGTCCGCCGACGATCAGACGCTTAAGATAGAGCTCAAGCGAAATGCGGAGCTTGAGATCCTCGTCGAGGGCGTTGAAATGGGTCTCGAACGGACGAGCGGCGGCTCCGCCCGCGTTCGCGACGAGCATCGGGGTCTCGACCTCCATG
>CACXED010000080.1 GCA_902766575.1 uncultured Ruminococcus sp.
GCTGAGACTACCGCGCCGGAGGAAACCGACGGACTTCCCGATACGGACATGGAAGGCTTCGAGCTTAAAATAAATCACTTTGACGCCGCAACGCTCTCATGGGCGCTCGTTCAGCTCGACGCGGAGGGCGAGACCGGCGACCGGCTGAGCGACGCAATCTACAGACGCAACCGCGGTATCGAGGAACGCTTCAACTGCACAATATCCGTGAACGATCAGGAGTCTATCCAGACAAATGATCTTGTCAAGGAAGTCATGGCGGGCGACTCCAATTACGATCTGTGGTTAAGCTATGACATCTGGACGCTCGGCGCTGTCGAAGCTCTGCTCCCGTGGGAGGAAATACCCTATATCAACCTCGACAAGGAATGGTGGAATCCTATGGCGACCGAGGTCTTTCAGCTGGGCGGCAAGACCTACGCGGCGGCGGGCAACTACAGCCTGTCGGTGCTCTCACGTGCATCGGGATTCGTGTTCAATAAGGAAATTTTCAATGACGTCAACCCGGGCGTGGACATTTACGCAATCGCAAGAGACGGAAAGTGGACGATCGACCGCCTACATGACTTCGCAAAGGGCGCCTACAATGATCTGAACGGCAACGCTCAGATGGATGAAAACGACCGCTACGGCATTTCCGGCTCGTGGAAGGAGACCTTCAACCGTCTGATGCTCGGCTCGGGAATACAGTACATTTCAAAGGACAGCAAGGGCTATCCGGTCTTTACGCTTCCGACTGACGAGAACGCAATCAACAAGATTCTGAAAATTGCTAATCTGTTCTTAGACCAGCAGGTTTACTACAATGCCGGAACGGCTATGGATACGTCCGGCGACGGCTTCAGGCCGGAGGATTTTGCAAACGGCAAGACGCTCTTTTACAAGGCTAATTTGTTTGACCTTGAAAAGATGCGCAGCTACGACATAGACATCGGCTTCCTGCCCTGCCCGAAATACGACGAGGAGCAGGAGCACTACTACGCCCCGTCTTTCGGCGCGGAGATTTCCGTACTGCTGAAAACCCTGCCGGAGGAGCGTTATGAAAACGTCGGCATGCTGCTCGAAGCTCTTGCCTTTGACACGAACAAGAATATTATACCCGAATACAAGGAAGTGCTGCTCAAGACCAAATACGCGCGCGACAACGAGTCGGAGGAGATGATCGACATCGTCGTAAATTCGGTCAGCTTCGAGTTCGGTCTGAACGCATGGCAGGACACCGTAGCTAACCCGCTCGTCAGGAATATTTTCGTTCCAAGAGAAGCAAACGTCGCCTCGACGCTCGCTTCGATGGAGAACAAAGTGAACAACGAGATAAGCAACCTCAAGGACAAGCTCGGCTGAGCACAGCCGTCCTGACAATAACGCCCCGAAAGCCGTATCGGCTTCCGGGGCGATTTTTTAGCTGTTCCCTGAAATATTATCTGTCTCATCGGCGCTGGCGCTGACCGCGGTAAAGGAAAATTCGGTGAAGTCTTTGTCCTTTAAGCTGTAGACATAGCTTCCGACGAATTC
This sequence comes from uncultured Ruminococcus sp., assembly GCA_902766575.1. GTDB lineage: Bacteria > Bacillota > Clostridia > Oscillospirales > CAG-272 > Flemingiibacterium. The sequence continues at coordinate 1,516 of CACXED010000080.1, forward strand.
GGAATAGGTCTTTTTCGGGTTTATGTATATCGTGAAATCCACCCTGACGTGATCCTCGTCCTCAAAGCCGGAGAAGCTGACCTTTGTGTTGCACTGCTTGTTTGAGAGCGTAAAGCCGGTTATCCCGTTCTCGGCGAGCCGCTCCTCCGCTGCTTCTATTATTTCATATGGACGCGGCAGATAAGCATTACTGCTGTCGGTTCCGTAGACGCTGATGTCACATAATCCAATACTACTATTATATATGACCGCGAATTTTTCACCGCAGAAAACCACGCTCTCGTCCTTGATATCATAGCTTTTAATTAACACGAGCGGATTATTATCCGGGTCAAGCACATCGATACGGTTGAAGCAGGTTGCGCTCGTGTCGTCAAAGGTGTCTGCGTCGGTGAGCTGCACGCGGTATGAGCCGTCGGGAGAGTCGTAAAACCTGTCGTAGACCTCCGGATGGAGCTTATAGCGTATCGCCCGCGCCATATATTGGAATTGACGGAAATCCTTCGCTTCGTCAGCAAAGTCCGCCGCGTTTTTCGCCGAGATATCGTTCAGCACGTCCAAAGCGTCGTCGCCAAAGGCGATTATCTGCGCGTATGCGTCGGGATAGGTGTCAATGCAGTCGTCGGCGAAGCATCCTCCCCAGCCGACCCGAGCTAAAATCGCGAGATCGGCGCGGATTGTCTCCTCCATTGTAAGTCCCTCGGGCGCGGTCTCATGCGACGGATTCATCGGCGACGGTGACTCATTCTTAGCTTCGAGTTGAACTTCAAATTCAAGCTCGCTGAAGCTGCCGTCTATGAGGTCGAACGTAAATGTCGCGCTTAATAGCCCCTCGTTCCCGCCTGCGCCGAGCGCGCTGTATAGCTGAATCTTTACGTTATCGTCGCCGAACCATTCGGTTATTTTGTAATGATAGCTGTAAGCAAATCCATTGAGCGTAAAATCCGTGTAGCCCTTGTCCGGCAGAGCGGCGTCAATAGCTTTGACAACGTCGTTAGTATTGATGCGGATTTCGCTCAGATTCTCAAGATTGATTATTATCGGCTCGGAGAAATAGCGCGCGTGTCCCGCTGTGATAACGGCGTAGCGACCGTCGTCCGACCATTGTATCGCTAAAATAGAAGTCTCTATATCGCCCTTAAGAAGCTCCTCACCGGTCTTAGCGTCGTTAAGATGATAGCCGTAGTACCATTGCATCGCCGCATTTGGGGAGTCAACATCGCACAACGAGAGCTTGTATCGTCCGTCCGGCGAGGTAAAGGTATATTCGTATAGCGACGGATTTATCTCGTTCATCGCGTAGCGCGCAATGCTTTTCCGGTCGTTGTCGTCGCTCTCATCAAGGATCGACTGCAATGCGGGCAGAGCGTCCTCGCCTAAGTCGGTTATCTGTTTATACGCGGACGGATACGCCGCAATAAAGTCCTCTGCCGAGCCGATGCCGTCGTAGCGCATAATGATATCTAAGGCGGACATTACCGTGTCCCATGCTTCCATCCCGAGCGGCGCGGTCTCGTCCAACGGATTCTTCCAGGTTATCGGCAGGATGATCTGCGTATCCGGCTCCGTTTCGGCTATGCTCTCAGGCTCTGTATCGGCTATGCTCTCAGTTTCCGTTTTCGGGAGCGTCTCTGTAATGGAAGCGGTGGTTTCGGCTGACGTATCCCCGGTCAGCTCCGGCTCGGAGCTATGGTCAGCCGGATCAGTAAGCTCCGGGGCTTTATCGCTGTCCTCCTCGTTTGTACAGGATGAAAGCGATGCCGATATCAGCGTCAGCGCGCAGAGCATCAGTGCAAGCTGCTTTTTCAAGTATGTCTCCTCCGTCTATCGTCAGTAAGCATTTTTCTTCCTATTGATTATATATAATTGACGTCGATTTTTCGAAAAAGTTCCCGCCCAAAGGCTGAACTTAAAAAATCTTTGTCTGCCAAGGCTTTTTCGCTGCATGAACCGGAATCCGGCTCCCAGACAGCCGGGCGGCTTTATCGCGGAAATATAAAAAGGACAGTCGAAAATCTGTCCTTTTTATTATCGTCAGCGCTCAGAGCGAGTTCATAAGAAATGCCGCGATCCTGTCCGCCAGAATGATATGACCCGCGTCGTTGGGATGCAGACCGTCCGGAACGTATCTCTCCTTTATCACCGGCACCAGCGGCTGAAGCCCCGAGCAGGCGTACAGATCGAGCACGGGAAGGCTGTAATACTCCGCGACCCTGCGGATGATGTTCACATAGGTGCTGAGGTCTCCGACGTCGGCAGGCTTATTGTCTCCGCGAAGGCTGGCTTCATTGCACCTGTGGAGAGGTGTGAGCACTATTATCGCCGATTCCGGGTATCTCTCGAGCAGGCGGGTGTAGAGCGTGTGCAGCGCGCCGTAGAAGGTTCTGTCAGTCCGGTCGCTCATCTGACCGATCGGAGCGTCGCCGTGACCAAAGTCGTTCGTCCCTCCGAATACCACGACGATATCCGCGTCGGGATCCATTTTTTCGACTCTCGAGCAGAAATCATTTTCATCCCACACGGGGTTGACGCGATTATGCTGAGCCGCGATCCGGGTTCCTCCGATTCCGTAGTTGCGGCAGACCGCTCCGGTATTTTTTTCAATAAGATCGGTAAAACGATAGCCAACGCCGCTCGTCCCGCAGCCCTCGGTGATGCTGTCTCCGAGAAAATTTATCTTTTTTCCTTTAAGGCAATACCGCACAATTCTAAGTGCGCAGATGCGCAGCAGATTTTTCGTCAGACGATACAAAAATCCGCAGGCAGGGTACCGCCCCTGTCAA
>CACXED010000081.1 GCA_902766575.1 uncultured Ruminococcus sp.
CGGCTCGCCCGAGCTTTACGAGGTCACGCTCGAGCTTTACGACGGCGAAAACATTATAGACACGCTCGTATTCAATACCGGAATCCGCACTGTCGAATATCAGCGCACCGCCGGACTGCGCCACCGCACGCGCTGGGACGATTATCATTTCATCGTCAACGGCAGACCGATTTTCCTGAAGGGCATGAACTGGATGCCGGTGGATTTCCTGCTCGACATCTCCGACGAGGATTACCGATGGGCGCTCGAGCTTGCAAAGAACGAGGGGATTCAGCTGCTCCGCGTCTGGAGCGGCGGAGGTATGCCCGAGGACGACCGCTTCTACAGCATTTGCGACGATCTGGGAATCATGGTCATGCAGGACAATTTCATCGCCAATCAGACGACCGAAAAGTGGAACCGCGAGGTGCTGGCGTCGCAGGTCTGTCAGAATCTCTACCGTATGCGAAACCATCCTTCGTTAGCGCTCCACACCGGCGGCAACGAGATTAACCCCTACGCGCTCGGAAACGACGCGGCGATGTGGGTGATCTCCCGGGAGATATCCGATCTCGACCCGTCGAGAAAGTTCCTGCGCACCTCGCCGGACAAAGGCTCGACGCACATCTACCGCGATATGGAGCCGGTCTGGTACCGGAAAATCTACGGTCAGCTCCCATTCATCGGCGAATCGGGCATACACAGCTTCCCGAACGCCAAAAGTCTGCGTCAGCAGATATCGCCGGAGGAATACACCCGCCCGCTGTCGGATATCTTCTCAAGCGAGTTTGTCACCGGCAATCCCGAGCTTCACAATCACTTCACCGAATTTATCCCCGAGCGCATACCGCGCATGATGTCCCGCGCATCGATGATAAGCAATGTGCGCGGCATCACGCTGCAAGACCTCTGCGAGGCTACTCAGATCGCCTCCTGCGAGTTCTATCAGATCATGATAAATTCAATGCGCGAGAATTATCCGATAAACTGCGGAGTCATGCCGTGGGTGTTCAAGCGCGCATGGACTACCGTGGCGATTCAGCTCGTGGACGGTCTCGGCGACCCGATTGCGCCATATTATTACGTGAAGAACGCCTATGCGCCGCTGTCGGTGGAAATCGCTCTGCGTGAGGTTTCATACGCTCCCGGCGAGAGCGTAACGCCCGAATTGAAGCTCATCTGCGACGATACGCGCGGGTATACCGGACTTACGGTCAAGCTGGAAATATATTCGCCGTCGCTCGAGCTTGTCCATTGCGAGCGCTTCGCGTGCGATATCACGCCCGACGAATACATCAGGAGCTTCACCGCGTCAGAGTTTACTCTGCCCGACGATTACACCGAAAAATTCTTCTTCCTGCGCGCCTCGGTAGAAAACTCCGAGGGAATGTTGAATCAAAGCTTCTACTGGTGCAAGGTGCTGGAACGGCTCGCCGACGCCGGGTTCCGCGGGAAATACCGCTCCGAGCCGCAGAACAACATTGATTTCGACAAGGGTCCGTGGCTCAAGCCGCAGATATCGGCGCTCGCCGGTGGACGCGCAGGGCTGCATATAACAGAGCGCACGATCAGCAGCTGTGGCTCCGAGCGGCGACTGCACATCAAAGCGATAGTCACAAATGAGGGAACTATACCGCTTTTCCCGGTAAAGCTCGACATAGCCGAGGACAAAACCCTCGTCCTCGCGTCGGACAATTATTTCTTCCTGCCGTCGAAGGACAGCCGGAACATCGAGCTTGAAGTCCGCATACGCGACAATGAACTGCGCCGCGCGACGCTCGTTCTGACCGCATGGAACGCCGAGCCGGTCGAGCTGGCGATTGAATTGTAAACTAACAGAAAAGAACTGCCGCTGCGAGGAAAACTTGCAGCGGCAGTTCTCATTTGGTAAGGTGCGCGGGTTGTGCTATTATCTGGAAAAGCTTCGAGGGTTTGATTTCGTTCTCAATCGCTGATTTCTTACCTGCGATAACCGACGCAATGTCAGACGAGCCCGAAGCCAGCTTTAATACAATTTTCTGTACTGACGATGTATTCAAAAATCCGTTTTACTGAAGCTTTTTAATGAAGCTCATCGCAGCCTCACTTGCGGCTTCGCTGTTGGATGCGATCAGCGACGCCAGATTTCCAGAACATTCCGCAGCGGCGTTGGTGACCGCGTCGTAGAGATTTTCAATTCCGAGGTCGTCGGCAAGATCCCGGTTATATAGAATCATCATCAGCACGTCGTCGTCCGAGACGATGATATCTCCGGTGGTGAAATACAGCTTGTCGCCAAGCGACAGGGGGGTGTTGAAGTTCTGATCCCAATAATTCTTCGAAAGATTGAGATTCTCAATATCGTAAAGATTCATGAAAGCGCCGCTGTCAGCCTTCATTGCGGCGCCTGCCAGATATGGAAGCGCGACGTCATATTCGTCGTCAGCGGCAAGAGCTGACTGGGTCATTGTGTCAAGCACATTGTCGGCATAGAGATTCTCTATCGAGAAATTATACTTCGAGTAGAGCGCGAGATTCCGGTTATAGATCGTATCGTTGAGTATCTCGCCGTTCGCCTCGTCTACCGCCATTGTATACATTGAAGTGCTGCCGGTGTTCGCGGTCATCTGGAGCAGACGCAGCGTATAGCCGCCGAGGTCATAGCTCTCGGGCAGATCGGACTTATCGCGTCCGCCCGTTTCCTCGGTCTGAACCGAGCTGTCGGTATCGGCAGGCTTTGCCGAGGTTTCATTGTCGGGACAGGCGCGTCGGGCTTGCCGATCTCAGCCCGCCAGCGCTCGGTCAGGCGGTTGTGCGAGCGGTAGTAGCTCCTGTCGTAGAGCGACTGATCGAACCACTCGTTCGAGAGTCCGGCGGCGATGCTGTAGCCGAAGATCCGATCGCCGTATTTTTCCTCGGCGTAGGTGATCAGCGCTTTGAGATAATCAGCGGCGGCGC
>CACXED010000082.1 GCA_902766575.1 uncultured Ruminococcus sp.
AGAACAAGAAGGCTCTCGAGCTGGGGTACAATTACGCGGTATGATTATTGAGTTTCTTCCCGGAGAGGTCTGGTACGGACTGACCTCGAACGACGGCGACAAAATGCCGCTTGATGGCTCCGAGTTCGCCTTTGATATGCAGCCGGTCAACACCGGAAACCAGTATTCGCCGCTGCTCGTTTCGAACAGGGGACGCTATGTCTGGGGCGAGGACGGCTTTAATCTCAAGATCAAGGACGGAAAGATGGAGCTCGTCTCGAATCTCGCTCCGGTCGAGCTCTGCGACGGATACGAAAACCTGCGCGGAGCGTTCCTTGCGGCTTCAAAGGCTCACTTCCCTGCCGACGGACAGCTTCCGCCGGAGGAGTTCTTCTCAAAGCCGCAGTACAACACCTGGATAGAGCTGATCTACGAACAGAATCAACACGATATTGTTGAATACTGCCGGACTATCGTCGAGAATAATCTCCCCAAGGGAATCATTATGATCGACGACCTCTGGGCGAACTACTACGGACGCTGGGATTTCGACCGCAAGAAGTTCCCCGACCCGAAAGCGATGATGGATACTCTGCACGGCTGGGGCTTCAAGGTCATGGTCTGGATCTGCCCGTTCGTTTCGCTCGACTCGCTCGAGTACCGGACGCTAAAAGCTAAGGGCGGTCTCGTCCGCACCAAGGACGGCAAGGTTCGTCACGCCGAGTGGTGGAACGGCTCGTCAGCCGTGCTCGACCTCTCGAATCCGATTGACGCCGAGTGGTTCAAGGAGCAATGCGACTTTCTGACCGAGACCTACGGCGTGGACGGCTTCAAGTTCGACGCGGGCGACGCTAAGTTCTACTCGCTCGACGACAAGACCTACGGCAACGTCACTCCGAACGAGCAGTGCGAGCTCTGGGCAAAGATAGGTCTCAAGTACCCCTACAACGAGTACAGAGCCTGCTTCAAGTGCGCCGGAAAGCCGCTCGTGCAGAGACTCCACGACAAGAATCACAGCTGGACCGGACACGGAATCAATCTGCTCGTCCCGAATATGCTCGCACAGGGCATACTCGGCTACGCTTTCGGCTGCCCGGATATGGTCGGCGGCGGAGCTTACACGGACTTTCTGCCCGGCTCGACCAAGTTCGACCCCGAGCTGTTCGTCCGCTACTGCGCGGCGGCGGTGCTGATGCCTATGATACAGTTCTCGGCAGCGCCGTGGAGAGTGCTTGACGCGGAGCACTACGCGATGATACTTAAGCTGATGAAGCTGCGCGAGGAGTTCCTGCCGGAGATCATGCGGCTCGTCCGTGAGGCCGCGAATACCTGCGAGCCGGCTGTGCGCTACATGGAGTACGTCTTCCCGGATCAGGGCTTTGAGCGGATCATCGACCAGTTCATGCTCGGCGACGATATCCTCGTCGCGCCTATCGTCGAAAAAGGCAAGACCTCGCGAGAGGTCGATCTCCCTGCCGGAAAGTGGAAGAACCATGTCACCGGAGAGACTGTCGAGGGCGGAAAGACTGTCCTCGCAAAGGCTGAGCTTGACGAGCTTCCGATTTTTGTCAGAGTTTAATTGAAGTCAATATGAAAAGTCCCCGGAAACGCTTTCGGGGACTTTTTCGGGTTTAACCGAGCTTATCAATTTCGGCGCGCAGAGCTTCGAGCAGCGCGGCTTTCGTTTTGTACTCCGAGTAAAATCCGCCCGGAGCGTATTTCTTTGTCTGAACAACTCCGTAACCGGAAGCGCAGGAGCTATAGAGCAGGGATTCATCAAGCTCAGCGTCTCCGGTCTCGCCGCATAAATTGCTTCTCGGATAGCTTTGCAGAAACAGCAGATACTCGCGCCCGACGTGATAGACCGGAGCGCCTGCCGCCGTGCTGACCTCGCCGTCGGAGATCGTATAGAGCCCGCAGAGCGTCAGCGTATCGCCGGGCTTCGCGTCGCCCGAGATGACCTCGGTGAGCTTTATTTCGTATGGCGTGAAGCTCACATAATGCTCGTCGTCGGTTATGAACGGCTCGCCGCGCGAGACGATTTCAGCCGTCGCCACAAGCTCGGGGCTATAGTATTCCAAAAGGTCGCAGACAGAACTCGGAGTATAGCGTCTTTTCGGCTCTTGCAAATCCTTCTGCGCTTCCTCGACGCGGACGGCGTAATCGTCGGGCTTTTCACAGCCTGTGCAAAAAGTCAGAGTGAGCAGCGCGGCGAGGGTTAAAGCAACATTCCTGTTTTTCATGATAGCTCACTTATCGCTTTTTTGACGCCTCTGATAAGCTCCTTTTTGGTCTTGTATCCGGAATAGATCCCGTCAGGCAGATACTCGCCGGAGGTCTTGATAGCTCCAGTCGGAGGACTGCATATGTAGCCCACCGTCTCATCAGTACTGGCGTCGGCGACAAGCTCGCTGAGCGGCGCAAGGTTAATAAACACCAGATACTCGCTCCCGACGCGGAATACCGTCGAGCCAGAGACGCGGCGTGTCGCGCCGTTGCGGTAGGAATAGTCGGTAATCAGCGTCACGCGGTCGCCCTTTTGGTAATCGCCCGAAAGCACCTCGGTCAGTTCAAGCTCGTAGGGCGTCATGTAACTGTATGGCTCGCCGCGGGAGACGACCTTGGCTGTAGCAACTATGTCCGGCTCGAAATAATCAAGCAGCTCGACGACGTTCATGGGATAAAAACCATAATGCGGATAGATATCGCACGGCGCAGCTTCGATTAAGTCCGCATATTCGTCGGCAGGCTCGGCTTCCTGACCGCAGCCCGGAATGAGCATCAGCAGAGTCAGCAGCGCCGCGCAGAGCTTGATCGTCTTTTTCATAAAAAATCCCTCCGATACTTGATTTACAAATATAGTATAACATATATTATGTCAAATGTCAAGCAATCGGAGGAAAAAATATTTTATTTTTTAGCTCATCTGATAAAATTTGTCCTGAGTCTCGGCTCGCTGCCGCTGTTGCCCATATTTTGTTACTTCTGCGAACCGCGTTGTCTGATGAGCCGCAAGCTAACGGCGGCGCAGAAGTAATCCTTGACTATGCCCGCGGGGGCTCCCCGCCTGCG
>CACXED010000083.1 GCA_902766575.1 uncultured Ruminococcus sp.
AAATGAAGCTCAAAGGCAAACCCAACAAAAAGCAGTCCGAGTTCTTCCGCTCCACCGCTCGGTTCACCGCCTACGGAGGCGCGCGCGGCGGAGGCAAGAGCTGGGCTCTCAGACGAAAGCTCATCGCCCTCTGTCTGCGCTATCCGGGGATCCACTGTCTGATAATCCGGCGCACCCTCTCGGAGCTGAGACAGAATCATGTGATCCCCCTGCTCCGCGAGATCGGCAGCGAGGTTCCCTACTCCGCCGGAGAACGGGTATTCCGCTTCAAAAACGGCAGCCGGATAGACCTCGGCTATCTCGCCTGCGACTCGGACACGCTCCGCTATCAGGGACAGGAGTACGATATCATCGCAGTCGACGAGGCGACTCAGATCACCGAATATCAGTTCTCGACTCTCAAGGGCTGTCTGCGCGGCGTAGGCAGCTTCCCGCGGCGGATGTATCTGACCTGCAATCCCGGCGGGATAGGTCATGCGTGGGTCAAGCGGCTCTTTATCGACCGCGACTTCAGGCAGGGCGAAAATCCGAACGATTACCGTTTTATTCAGGCGCTCGTCTTTGACAACGAGGTTCTGATGCGCTCCGATCCCGAATATGTCGAGAGTCTGAAAAGTCTCCCTGATCGGCTGCGCTCGGCGTGGCTCGAGGGCAAGTGGGATCTGTTTGAGGGACAGTTCTTCCCCGAATTTTCGAGAGAGCTCCATGTCAGACAGCCCTACAGGCTCTCTGCGCGGCAGAGGTTCTGCGCGTTCGACTACGGCTTTGACCGCTTCGCGCTTCTGTTCTGCGCGGTGGAGGACGGACGGTTCATCGTCTGGCGCGAGTTCTGCGCGTCGAATCTGACCCTCTCTGAGGCCGCGGAAAAGTTAGCGTCGCTCTGCGAGGAGGAGCGCGTGAACGGTGTTGATTTCAGTTACGCCGCAGCGTCTCCCGATCTCTGGAACCGCAGGCAGGAGTCGGGCTTCTCGGGCTTTGAAATAATGTCGAAAATGCCCGGCGTACCCCCGCTGATCAAAGCCGACAACCGTCGTATCCCCGGATGGCGCGCGCTGCGTGAGCTGCTCCATCGCGACGGCGGGATCGAGATCTTCGACTGCTGCCGGGAGCTGATATCCTCAATGGAGGCTCTGCTCTCCGATCCGGCTCAGCCGGAGGACGCTTCGGGCGAGCCTCACGCGGTGACTCACGCTCCCGAAGCGCTCCGTTACGCGGTGATGTCAAGGCAGCGCGCCGAGGCTCCTACGATCTCAAGCTATACGGGCAATCTCCCGCTTTACTGATCATCCATTACGATATAATCGCTCCGGATCGCGCCGAGGCAATGCCGGGTCTGCCGTACCTTACGGCCATCGCGGACAGGCTTCCGCTTATAATATCAGCATCTGCGTTTCGGCGCAGACTCCCGGGCGTTTATATAAATATATTTTTTCAGGAGGAACACTTCCATGGCAATTTCCAACTTCATTTCCACCGTATGGAGCGAGGCGCTCTCGCGTCAGCTCGACCGTCAGTATGTAGGCGTTGCGAACTGCTCCCGCGACTACGAGGGCAGCATCGTCGGAAAGGGCTCGACCGTAAAGGTCTGCTCCGTCGGCTCGATCACCGTCTCCGACTACGTCAAGAACGCCGACATGAGCGCTCCCCAGACCCTCTCCGACTCGGCGCGCACTCTTTACATCTCCCAGGCCAAGAGCTTCAACTTCCAGATCGACGACGTCGACCGCGCTCAGGCTACTCCCAAGCTCATGGAGATGGCGATGGCTCAGGCGGCGGGAGCTCTTGCCAACGTCGCGGACGCTTATGTCTTCTCGCTCTACGGCGAGGCGACCTCCGCAAACACCATCACCCAGGCAGCGCTCGCCGAGGACAACATCATCGACACGATCATCTCCGCCCGCGAGAAGCTCCTTGCCAACGGCGTCTCCGGCTCGACGCCCACCGTGCTCGAGGTGACTCCGTCGGTAGCGGCGCTCATCATGAAGGCGAAGATACTTCAGGGCACCGAGAACACCGAGGCTCTCGCCAACGGCTGTATCGGCAATTTCATCGGCTTTGAGGTCTATGTCTCTCCCAACATCGCGACCGACTCCCAGACCGGTCAGATGAAGTGCTTTGCCCGCACCAAGCGCGCGATCGCCTTTGCCGAGCAGATCAACAAGGTCGAGGCTTACCGCCCGGAGAACCGCTTTGCCGACGCCGTAAAGGGTCTCCATCTCTACGGCGCCAAGGTGATCTACCCCGAGGAGCTCGTGCTGCTCAGCGTCAAGATCTGACGCACGGTATTATCTTTACGGATCCGACCCGTCCGGCACGGCTCATGCCGTGCCGGTTTTTTGAAAGGATTTGATCAATTTTATGAAACTCGAATCGCTTTATTCTCAGGCGCTCGTCCTGCTCGGCGAGACTGCGGACAGCACCGCGGTTTCGGATTATTCTTCCCGGGCTGACTATCTGATACCCGGAGTGCTCGCCGAGCTCGCTTCGGCGTCGGAGGCGCTCGGAACTCCCGCAGAGATTCCCGAAGCTCCGGCAGAAAAATCGGCTGATTTCCCGCTCGACAGCCGGCTGACAGCTCCGGCAGCGGCTCTGCTCGCGTCAAGGCTGATACGCGACGAGTCGTCAGAGCTGGCGAACGAGCTCGACT
>CACXED010000084.1 GCA_902766575.1 uncultured Ruminococcus sp.
CAGCGTATTACCGCCCCAGATGAGCTCCTTGCGGTTGAGAAGCATCTCGTGAAGCTCGGTGCAGGCGTTCATGAATACGCGGGGCTCTTCGATCTCGCCGAGGTCGCGGACGAGCGCGAAGCTGTCCTGATAGGTCGCCGGAACACCGAGGTTCCTGACCTTAAGCGTGCCGTCGGCGATAAGTCCCGAGACGAGCGATGTGAAGGTGACGATCTCGGCGTCGGGAGCGATTCCCCACTCCTTGTACTCGTGCTTCATGATCTTTGCGTCCGCGGGGTCGAGAACGATAACGCGCTTGAAGCCGTTCAGAGCCTCTGCGCACTTCTCGGCGAACTTGCGGGTCTCGTCAGCCTCACCTACGAGGAAGTCGAGAGCGGCTCCGCTGTCGGGCTCGTTCTTGAGAACCGTGAACTTGACCCCAGCCTTGTCGAGGACTGCGGCTGCGGCGACAGCGTACTCGGGAACCTTGTACTTAACGTCGGTTCCGAGATAGAGCAGCGTGTCGGCGACAGTCGGGAGCGCCGACTCGAGGTTGATAATCTCGCCGGGCAGCTCGGTCATGCCGTAAGCGTTGCCGGTTTCGAGAATGTTGTCGACGAGCTTTGTTATGTACTCGGGAGCTACGCCGTTCTGAACCGCCTCGAGACGGACTTCCTTGGTGAACTTGACGGGATCCCAGCCGGTCATGCAGTTGTTGGTGCAGCCTCCGCAGAGAGCGCACTCGTATACGTTGTCAATGACGTCGGTCAGCTCGCAGGCGTTTCTCTCGACGAGCGAGAGAGTAAGAGCGCGTGCGCGGGCGGTGTTTCTCTCCTGACCGGTAGCGTTTCCGATCGGGCAGACGTGACGGCACATCCAGCAGAAGCGGCAGGCGTCGATGGTTTCTTTGCTTTTCTGAGATATTAACATGATATTCTATCCTCCCTGCCGATCAAAGTCCGAGCTTGAACGGGTTCATGATGCCGTTCGGGTCGAGCGATTTCTTGATTCCCTCAAATACCTGCATAGCCGGGCCGTACTGTTCCTTCATAAGACGGCCGAGCTTGATGCCTACGCCGTGGTGGTCGTTGACTACGCCGCCGTTGGCGATAGCGGTGCGAACGCCGCAGTTCCAGATCGCGTTGTGGAGTCTGAGAGCCTCGTGCGGATCCTTCGGAACGTCGTCCACGATGAAGCGGTCGTAGATCATTGCGCCCCACTCGTACCAGTGCGAGAAGTGAGCGATGAAGCGCGCCATCGGGAAGTTGGTCTCGATAGCTTCCTTCATTGCCCAGTAGATCTTCTCGATCTTGTCGTAAGGAGCGATGGAGTCCATCGTACCGAACATCTGGGGGAGGTCCATCATGTTTCCGGGATAGAAGAAGGTGATCTTCTCGTTCCACCACTTCTCGCCGTACTCGGAGCCGAGGTCCTCAGCGCCGTACTTTGCGAAGGTGTCGAGCAGAATCTTTTCCTCAACTGCGACTATCTCGGAAACGCCCTCGATAGCGACGTTCATGAACGCTCCGGGCTTTGCGACGCCGACGATCTTCTTGATGAGGGTCGAGGTCTCAGCCTCGTCATAGAGACGCATGACGGAGGGCTTGAACTTCTGGAGAAGCTCGCGTCCGGCGTTGAACGCGTCGGTCATGTTGTGGAACAGGAAGCCGCGGAAGCGTCTCTCCTCGGGCTGCTCGTAGATTCTCATCTGAGCCTTGGTGATGACGCCGAGAGTTCCCTCGGAGCCGATGAATATCTGGTTGAGGTCAGGACCTGCCGCGTGCTTGGGAGCGGGCGAGGTGTGAATGATATCTCCGTTCGGGAGAACGACCTCCATCTGGAGAGCCATATCGTCGATCTTGCCGTACTTGGTCGAAACAACGCCGATTCCGCGGTGAGCGAGGAATCCGCCGACCGTCGAGCAGGTCAGCGAGGACGGATAGTGCATCGTAGCGTAGCCGCGCCCGTTTGCCGCCCACTCGATGTGCTTGTAGATAGCGCCTGTGCCGCACTCTATGTACATACCCTTTTCGTTGATGTCGTAGATCTCGTTCATGCGCTTGGTGTCGAGGATGATACCTCCGCAGACCGGAATGGCTCCGCCCTGCGTTCCGCCTCCTCCGCCCCAG
>CACXED010000085.1 GCA_902766575.1 uncultured Ruminococcus sp.
CTCCGCAAAAATATTAGTTTTTATTTATCAGCCTTTGCCTTAGCCGCCGGTTTGAGAATCACGGCGGAAAGTCCGGGCAGATCGAGCTTCAGCGCGCGTCCGCGCTCGGTTTCGGCGGTGTCGAGCACTCCCTCGTTGGTTATCCCCAAACCGCCGTATTCAGTCCGATCGGAATTGAACACCTCGGTATAGCGCGGGTGCTTTAAGCCGTCGACGATGAATTCCTTCCGCTCGACCGGGGCAAAGTTCATTACGACGATCAGCTCCTTACCCTTCCTGTCCATTCTCCTGAAGGAGATGATGTCGAGCTCTCTCAGCTCGGGCTCGAGCCACTCAAAGCCGTCCCATGAGAAGTCGAGATCCCAGAGCTCGCGGTTTTCGAGATAGAAGCGGTTGAGCTCGGCGGTATAGCGCCAGAGCTTGCCGTGCATTTCGTAGCCGGTCATGAACCACTCGAGCTGATTCTGGTAATCCCACTCGCGGAACTGACCGTATTCGCTGCCCATAAAGGTCAGCTTCTTGCCGGGATGGCAGATCTGGTATGCCATGAATAGCCTGTCCCCGGCGAATTTCTGATTATAGTCGCCGAACATCTTGTCAAGCAGCGACTTTTTGCCGTGAACGACCTCGTCGTGCGAGACGGGTAGGATGTAATTTTCGCTCAGCGAGTACATCATCGGGAAGGTCAGCTTCTCGTGCTTGTACTTGCGGAAAAGCGGGTCGGTCTGAACATATTCAAAGGTGTCGTTAGCCCAGCCCATGTTCCACTTGAAGTCAAAGCCGAGCCCGCCCTCCGTGGTAGGCTTTGTGACCATCGGCCAAGCGGTGGATTCCTCGGCGATCATCAGCGCGTCGGGAAATTCGGACTTGATAGTGCCGTTGAGCTTTTTCAGGAAGGCGATAGCCTCGAGGTTCTCGTTGCCGCCGTTGATGTTCGGTACCCACTCGCCGGGTCTACGGTCAAAGTCGAGATAGAGCATCGAAGCTACGGCGTCGACTCTCAGTCCGTCCGCGTGGAATTCCCGCAGCCAGTAGAGCGCGTTTGAGATCAGGAAGCACTCGACCTCGTTTCTCGCGACGTCGAAGAATCTCGTTCCCCAGACCTCGTGCTCCATACGGTCGCGGCCCTGATATTCGTAGAGCGGCCCGCCGTCGAACTCATAGAGCCCGTGCTCGTCCTTCGGGAAGTGAGCCGGAACCCAGTCGAGTATGACTCCGATCCCGTTTTCGTGCAGCTTGTTGATAAAATACTTAAAGTCCTCGGGCGTTCCGTAGCGCGCGGTGGGACTGTAGTAGCCGCAGACCTGATATCCCCACGAGCCGTCGAAGGGATGCTCCATTACCGGCAGAAGCTCGACGTGAGTATAGCCCATCTGCTTTGCGTAGGGAGCGAGCTCGTCGGCTATCTCCCGGTAGTTGAGATAATTTTCGCCCTCTTTGGTCGACTTTCCGTCCTTTGTTTTCCACGAGCCGAGGTGTACTTCATATATATTCATCGGAGCGCTGTAAAATTCGCGGCGCTTTGCTCTCGAGCCCTTTCCGGTGACGGTGAGCATCCGGCGCGCCTTCCAGAGCGAGTCGCTCCAGGCAAAGGGCTTGGGCTCCCAGATTTTAGACGCCGTTCCCTTGAGCGTCTCGGAGTAAAAGGCGTAAGGATCGGCCTTGAGATGCACTCCATTTTTCGAGGTTATGCGGAATTTATAATTCTGTCCGTCAAGCGAGTCCTCGGAGTGCAGCTCGTATTCCCAGACTCCCATATCGGTGACGCGGCTGAACTCGGCTCCGGGCTTCCAGCCGTTGAAGTCTCCGACCAGCTCGACGCTGACGGCTCCGGGCGCCCAGACGCGGAAGGTATAGACATTCACGCCGTCCTCGGCTTTATAATGGCAGCCGAGATATTCATAAGCGCGGTTGTTGGTTCCCTGATGGAAGTAGAATGCGGCAAGATCGTCTGATCCGGCGCTTTTCGGGGCGATATCGGTCTGGATCGGTTTTGTATCGGTACAGTTTTTCATTTAATCCGCCTTTCTCACGTCTGTTTTGATTTGTTTTTTGTTTCTGCTTAATTATATCACATTTATGTGAGCTTTGTGTGTCGTAAAAAGTAAAATGTTTATTTATCCTCTGTATTCTCTCAGCAGCGCGAGGACCTGATCGGCGTACCGGCTGATAAATGCGTCGCCGATGCCGCTTATCTGCCCGAGCTCCGAGCGCGTCCTCGGCTTCTGAGCGACTATCCGTCTCAGCGTCGAATCGGTGCAGACGGTATAAGCCGGAACGCTCCGTCTTGCCGCGATATCGCGTCGCCAGCTCCTCAGCCGCTCGAACAGCCCGGCGTCGATCGGAGAATCCGGAGCCGTATAAGCCCGCGTCTGATGCTTCGGAGCGCGTCCCGAGATCTGCTCCTCACGAAAGCGCATCGTCACACGCTTGCCCGAATCAATCACTCTGTCAAAAAGCGGCGAGATCGAAAGTATCGGATACGTGCCCTCCGATGAGATCAGAAGCCCGTTCTCGACCAGCCGCGAGATAAAGTCTCTGACAAAGCTCCGGCTCCTGTCCGAAAGCGCCGCGAAGCCTTCGCGCTCGCAGTAGCCGCCCGAGATCATTCTCGGGCTGTCGTCTCCGCGCAGGAAATCGGTGATGAACGCGGCTCCGAACCGCTCGCCTGTGGAGCCGACCGCGATATAGACGGCGCGAAGCTCGCGGGTGACGTCGACAGTCGTATGCTCCGTTAAGCAGGACGAGCACTTGCCACACTCGGCGGAATCGTATTTTTCGCCGAAATAGCGGAGTATGAATCTTCTGAGACAGCCCTCGCTCTCGCAGTAGGAGATCATTGTCTTCAGCTTTTCAAGCCGGTTCTTTTTAGCCGCAGCGGCGTCCTCCGGATCGGCTGAGTCGCTGTCCGAGCCGTTTTCAATCAGGAATTTCGCGGTGCGGATATCGCTCTTTGAATAGAGCAGCAGACATTCCGCGTCGCTGCCGTCGCGTCCGGCTCTGCCCGCCTCCTGATAGTACGCCTCCATCGAAAGCGGCATATTGAAGTGGATGATAAATCCGACGTCGGGCTTGTCTATGCCCATCCCGAAAGCGTTGGTGGCGATCATCACCGGCTTTTTGTCCTTGATAAAGTCGTCCTGAGCCACAGAGCGCTCCTCGTCCGAAAGTCCGGCGTGATACATCGTGACCTGATAGCCGCCCGCCTGAAGCTCCGAGCAGATCTGCTCGACGTTTTTTCTGGTCATCGCGTAGATGATACCGGATCTGCCGGGATTCTTGTCAAGATAGCTCCGGATGAAGCCGAGCTTGTCCTTTTCTCTGAGAACGCCGAAGTAGAGGTTAGGACGGTCGAAGCCGGTCGTGACCTCAAAGGGTCGGCGCAGACCGAGCAGCGACTTCACGTCTGCCTTGACCTGCTCGGTAGCGGTAGCGGTGAAAGCGGCTACGACCGGACGCTTTTTCAGTATCGAGACAAAGCCCGCGATCTCGGTGTAGCTGCGTCTGAAATCGTGTCCCCACTGGGAGACGCAGTGAGCCTCGTCAACCGCTAAAAGCGATATGTCCGCTCCCGAAGCGAAGCTGCGGAAGCCCTCGGTGACAAGGCGCTCCGGCGCGACGTAGATGATCTTATACGCGCCCGCCGACGCACGCTGGAGCGCGAGAGTGTACTGTCTTGCCGTGAGCGAGCTGTTGAGGAACGCCGCCGGTATCCCGTTTGAATTCAGTGAGCTGACCTGATCGCGCATCAGCGAGATCAGCGGCGAGATCACGAGGGTTATTCCGGGAAGAAGCACCGCCGGTACCTGATAGCAGATGGATTTTCCCGCGCCGGTCGGCATCACAGCCATAATGTCCCGTCCGGCGAGGATATTGTCTATTATCTGTTCCTGACCCGGGCGGAAGGAATCGTATCCGTAGTATTTTTTAAGAGCGTCGTATTTGTCCTGCATATGTATCTCTTTTCATAATTTGTACGGATAGATCCGCTACATATATTATACAACAAAAATCGGGATATGTAAAGGGATTTCAATGATTCTGAATAAAAAAGTGAGCGCTCCGCGCTCATTGTTTTATGTACATATTGCACAATTACTTCTGATATTTTTGTTCATTCTGCCGCTCGTATTTTAATTTGGTGGCATTGCCTCCCCTGAGGTGTCTTTCGGACTTGTTTTTCATCAGCAGCGCGTTCACCTGAGCGCAGAGCGCCGGGTCGAGCCGCTTCAGACGGCAGGTGATATCCTTATGAACGGTGGATTTGCTGACTCCAAAGGCTCCGGCGGCGGCTCGGACGGTACACTGATGCTCGATCATATATGCGGCGAGCAGCTTTGGACGTTCGTCATTGTCGTAGATCAAGGCGTTCACTCCAGTACAGTTTGGCGATCTTCTGTACATTTATATTGAACAAACGCTCAGTATATGACCGCGTTTCGCCCGAAACCGCGCACAAATAAAATCAAGTTTTTTGTGCAATCATACAAAATTTTAAGAATCAGAAAACTGAAATCAAAAGTTAGCGACTTTAGACAAATTATTTTGACAATTTTATATAATATGCTCAGCTGCTCTCGAGACCCCGCTGCTGGCAATATCTGACACAGAGCCGAGAGCAGACTTTTTTGCTTGAGTTTGCTCCCGGTAATAGGTTTATTTCAGTAAAAAGTCTATATAAGCGTTCCAGTCGGCGCGGCAGGGCGAGTGCTCTCCCTCGCGCAGATGAAAGGCGATATGACCGTCGTCAAAGCTCTCGCCGACTTTGGGGTATCTGTCGTCCGGAGCAATGAAGCCGGTCAGCCCGAGCTTCTCCCACGCGGCAGACGCGGCTTTGCAGCAGAGGTATTCCGACTCCGGATCAGCCCAAATGTCGAGCGAGGACGCTCCGACCGCGACGTGACGCGGAGCCGCAGCCGCGAGCAGAAAGTGCTGATCGAACGGCATCCCGGCTATCGCGTCTCCGGCATAGGAAGCGTATTTTTCGCAGAACCAGTAGGGGAAAACCCGGGTGATGTCGGCTATCTGCTCGCCGACCTTGCCGCGGGTCAGAGCGTCGCCCGAGCAGCCCGCGTTGTTCGAGAGGACATACCTGAAGCGCGTGTCCTGCGCTCCGCACCAGAGCGCCGTCTTTCCGAGCCGCGAGTGTCCCATCACAGCTATCTTCTCCTCGTCGAACAGTCCGAGCGTCAGCAGAAAATCGAGCGATCTGCTCGCCGCCCAAGCCCACATTCCGATAGCTCCCCAGTTGTCGTCCGCGTCTGCCCGGCGCGGGAAAAGCGGCGCTATACCCGAGCGGAAGCCGTCCTCGCGGCTGTCGGCTGCGATGTCGGTATAGACAAGCCGTGCGACGGCGACGCCGCGGCTGACGATTTCCTCCTCGGGGATCATGCCGCTCGGATTGTCGATCGCAAAGCTGATGTAGACTATCAGCGGCACCTTTTTGTCGGTATTCGGGACTGAGAGCCTCAGCGGGAAGCTGAAATCTCCGCCCGGAGTCGTGACGGTGAGCGAATAGTGATAGTGCTTTCCGTGTCCGGCGAAGCATTTCTCGTGCCTGTAGGTCAGCTTACCCGAGACCTCGGACTTAAAATCCGGCGTGCGTCCGTAGATGTTCTCAGAGAGAATATCTACGATCCTTTGGCGGTTCTTTTCGGGATCGGGGTCAAAGGGCAGCTCGGGCAGTCCTCTCGAGGCGAGGGTTTCGTTAATAAATGACATTTTCGGATTCTCCTTTTCGCTGATTTTTTTCTATTATAACACAGACTGAGAGTAATTTCAAGCCCCTCGCGTCGAAATAAAAGCGAAAATCCGCTCTCCCCGTAAGGAAAGCGGATCGTGAGACCGATTGAAACAGGTGATTATTTTCCGCTCGCGCCGTAGTTCGAGAGCACGCGCGCGGAGGGGTCGTTGACGTTGCAGCCCTCCCACGACTTGTTGGGCATCCAGAAGTCGACGATCATCTCCGACTTTCCGGGATAGTATTTCTCGAAAATCTCGCGGTAGAGCAGCGATTCCTTCGTGAAAGGAGCGGCGTGAGAGTACTTCTTGCACTTCTCCTCGAACTCCTCGTCTGTATAGAGCCCGTCGGCGTACTCCTTGAGATAGTCGACCATCGAGTGACCGACCGCGTCGGAGAAAGCGGCTTTCTCGCGGTAGAGTATATCGTGCGGCAGGTAGTCGCCCTCAAAGGCGTGGCGAAGCAGATATTTACCCTTGTTGTACCTGTTGAGCTTCTTTTCGGGATCGACCGACATCACATACTTGACGAAATCGAGGTCTCCGAACGGAACGCGCGCTTCGAGCGAGTTCACCGAGATGCAGCGGTCGGCGCGGAGCACGTCGTACATATGCAGCTCGCGGACACGCTTCTCGGACTCCTTCTGGAACGCCTCGGCGGACGGAGCGAAGTCAGTGTACTTGTAGCCGAACAGCTCGTCGGAGATCTCTCCGGTGAGCAGCACGCGGATATCGGTGTTCTCGTGTATCCACTTGCAGAGCAGATACATTCCCATGCTCGCGCGGATAGTCGTGATATCGAAGGTTCCGAGCAGGTGTATGACCTCCTCCAGCGAGGAGAGCACCTGCTCCTTGGTCATGATGACCTCGGTGTGGTCGCTGCCGATGAAGTCCGCGACCTCCTTTGCGTACTTGAGGTCGATAGCGTCGCCGGTCATGCCGATGGCAAAGGTTCTGATCGGCTTGTCGCTCTTTCGAGCGGCGATCGAGCAGACGAGCGATGAATCGAGTCCGCCCGAGAGCAGGAATCCGACCTTGGCGTCGGCGACGAGACGCTTCTCAACGCCAGCGACGAGCTTGTCGTGAATGTTTTTGCAGACAGTCTCGAGGTCGTCATGGCAGACGCTGTCGACCTTTGCGATGTCGTTGTAGCAGACGAATTTCCCGTCGATATAGTAGTGTCCGGGCGGGAAAGGCAGGATCTTATCGCAGAGCGTGACGAGGTTCTTCGGCTCGCTGGCAAAGACGATCACGCCCTTTTTATCGTAGCCGTAATAGAGCGGACGGATGCCGATCGGGTCGCGCGCGGCGATGTATTTTCCGGTTTTTGCGTCGTAGATGATGAGAGCGTATTCCGCGTCGAGCTTTGCGAACATATCGACACCGTACTCGCGGAACATCGGCAGCAGGAGCTCGCAGTCCGAGCCGCTTTTGAAGGTGTATTTCTTTGAGAGCTCGGCCTTGAGCTTCTCAAAGCCGTAGATTTCGCCGTTGCAGACGACATAGCTGCCGTCGAGCTCAAAGGGCTGCATTCCCTCGGGAGTGAGACCCATGATCGCAAGGCGGTGGAAGCCGAGCAGTCCGCGCCCGGTATCGACGATCCGGCTGTCGTCCGGGCCTCTGGAGACCGTAGCGTCAAAGCCCTTTTTGAACTCCTCGAGGGTAAGACCCGAATCGCAGTAACCCATAATCGAACACATGATGAAAATCCTCCGATATACAATAATGATATCAGCATCCGAACAGGGCAAGTGCTGTGGACTCGCTGTGCCACCCGTTCTTCGCGGTAACGCCGAAGCATTAAATTTCAATGCCGAGCAATACGCCTTTAATAACGCTCTGAGGAAAGCTGGAACGCTGATCCCGTAAGCGTCTGCCGCTGTAACGGTCGGCAGTCCGGCTCACCTACTTGAAGCCCGGCCAAGCGCCGTCTCTTTCGGCTCGCAGCTCACCGGAGGTTATTCGCGCGGACTCTGCCGTATGGCTCGCACCGACCCATACTCGCTGTGGGTGAATCTCCGCGGTACTTCTTCCGATTCTGACGCTTTTGAATTTCAAACGCTTTTGAATTTCAAAAAAGAAAAGCACCGGTGAGGACAGGTATTCTCTGACCTCATCGGCGTCTTTGCCTTGAATGGAATATATTATACACCGTCTATCGAATTTTGTCAAGAGGTTTTTCGAAAAAATATATTTTTGGCTTTTTGACCGATAATCAGGGCGCGGATATATTGACATATTGAGCAATATATGATATAATGCAGATGTAATGCTCGCTAAAATATTATCGGGGAGGATTCAAAAATGTCGCGAAAGCTCAAAGTGATTACGCTGATACTCGTGACCCTCTCGATCGTATTCGGAACTCAGGTCGGAGCGGAGCTCCACATTGCGAAGCCCGAGATCATATATCCGGAATATGATTTTTCGCTTGACAATCCGGAAGTCTTACTCCAGATACAGGCGCTTGTGGCGTCATTGCGCGATCAGGATCTTCAAATTATCGGTCCGTTTTGCCAATATTATGTTAATGGAGACGGAACTCTGGAATTGAGAGCAGCAAACTACAATGTTTTTCTACCGGACGTTACTCCGAGTCTTATAACATTATTCATCAACTCAAACGGTTCCCTGTGCGGAATGATGTCATTCAACGCGTCCTCATCTCCGGAATATATAGACGAGAATCACATCATAGTCGGAAATGAATCCGAAACTTACATTGTGAAAAACTCGGGAATTGCTGAATTATCCGCTTACCAATCCGACAGTTCAGATTATGCAAGTGATGACAGGTCTCGGATAAATGTCAGAAAGATAATAGATAATTTTTCAGCATATCTGTTGTCATATTCCGAGCCGCAAAGCGTCATACTCCGCAAAAGTATTGATTAAATTTTCTGGAGATTAACAATGTCACGCAGGCTCAAAGCTCTCACACTCATAATTGTGACCCTCTCGATCGTATTCGGAACTCAGGTCGGAGCGGAGCTATCAAGCGTCAAACCCGAGATCATTTATCCGGAATGTGATTTTTCGCTTGACAATCCGGAAGTTGTTAGAAAAATTAACACTATGATTGCTTCACTCGACGACGAAAAAATCACAATTATAGGACCATTCCACAAATATTACGTCAATGATGATGGCAGCATTGAATTGCGCTCAGCGCAGTACAATGTATTTCTTTCGGACGGTACTCCGAACCTGATATCCATTTTTCTGAACTCCAATGGAAGTCTATGCAGCATGATGCGATACAATGTCCAGAAATGGCATGAGTTTTATGACGAAGATCATATTATCATCGGAAACGAGAATTTATGTTATGTCGTAAAGGACTCAGGTCTTGTCGAACTGACCGGCGAGTACAACATGGGTGCGAGCGATGATGTCCACATAGATAAAGCGCGCCGGGATGCAGTACTAAATATTATTTCAAAATCATTCGACTATTTGATGAATGAATCAAAGCCGGATATTATGATTATTCAAACAAAATGCCGCGCAGGCTCAAAACGCTGAAATTACCGGAATAGTTTTCTGTGGCGGCGAGATTTGTGACGAAAATCGCCGAATAATTTTGTTGATACTGCCCGTTCGATTTTTTTCCGCAAAGGCTTGACAGGCGGCTTTGACGGTGATATAATATAAACTGTGATAAGATGGACAACGGCGTTCATCCGGAGGGGATAACTGTCTCTCCGGGTGAATGTTTTTGTTTTTTTAGATGATTTTTTTAAGGAAGGCAGAAGTATGACAAAATATATCTTTGTGACCGGAGGCGTCGTCTCGGGTCTCGGCAAGGGAATAACCGCCGCGTCGCTCGGCAGACTCCTCAAGGCGAGAGGTCTCAAGGTCGCCGCTCAGAAGCTCGATCCCTACATCAACGTCGACCCAGGCACCATGAGCCCCTATCAGCACGGCGAGGTCTACGTCACCGAGGAC
This sequence comes from uncultured Ruminococcus sp., assembly GCA_902766575.1. Lineage (GTDB taxonomy): Bacteria > Bacillota > Clostridia > Oscillospirales > CAG-272 > Flemingiibacterium. The sequence continues at coordinate 9,688 of CACXED010000085.1, forward strand.
GGAGCCGAAACCGACCTCGACCTCGGACACTACGAACGCTTCATCGACGAGGATCTCAACAAATACTCAAACCTCACCACCGGAAAGGTCTACTGGAACGTACTCAACAAGGAACGCCGCGGCGAATACCTCGGCTCTACCGTTCAGGTCATCCCGCACATCACCAACGAGATAAAGGATTTCGTATACTGCGTCGGAAAGCAGACCGACGCCGACGTCGTAATCACCGAGATCGGCGGCACCATCGGCGATATCGAGTCTCAGCCCTTCCTCGAGGCAGTCCGGCAGATATCCCTCGAGGTCGGACGCGAGAACAGCCTTTTCATACACGTCACCCTCGTCCCCTTCCTGCGCGGCTCGGACGAGCACAAATCCAAGCCAACTCAGCACTCGGTCAAGGAGCTTCAGGGCATGGGCATCAACCCGAACATCATTGTCCTGCGCTGCGACGAGCATCTCGAGGACTCGATCTTCAAGAAAATCTCGCTTTTCTGCAACGTCAAGCCCGACTGCGTGATCGAGAACATCACGCTTCCCTGCCTTTACGAGGCGCCGCTTATGCTCGAAAGCTCGAACTTCTCGTCTATCGTCTGCCGCGAGCTCGGCATCGACGCTCCCGCGCCTGATCTTTCCGAGTGGTCGGCTCTCGTCGAAAGCATCAAGAACCGCACAGAAACGGTCGAGATCGGACTCGTCGGAAAGTATGTCCAGCTCCACGACGCTTACCTTTCGGTCGCCGAGGC
>CACXED010000086.1 GCA_902766575.1 uncultured Ruminococcus sp.
AATGTCAACAAAAAATATTATGATAGTCGGCGTGGGAGGGCAGGGCTCACTGCTCGCCAGCCGAATACTCGGAAACGCCGTGCTTCTCAAGGGCTTCGACGTCAAGGTCTCCGAGGTTCACGGAATGAGCCAGCGCGGCGGCTCGGTCGTCACCTATGTCAAGTACGGCGACAAGGTCGCGTCCCCGGTCATCTGCCGCGGAGAAGCCGATATAATCATGTCCTTTGAGCTGCTCGAAGCGGCGAGATGGCTGCCTTATCTCAAAAAGGGCGGAGTAGTTATCACCAACACCCAGCAGATCAACCCCATGCCGGTCATCACTGGCGACGCGGAATATCCCGAGGATCTCGTCGGCAAAATGAAAGCTGCCGGAGCTGAGGTCATCGCCGCCGACGCGCTCGCGATCGCTCGTGAGGCAGGCAGCGAAAAGGCTGTCAACGTCGCGCTGATAGGGCTGATGTCCCACGCGCTCGGCTTTGATCCCGAGACGCTCCGCGAGGCTATCAGGATCTCGGTTCCCGAGAAGTTCCTCGAGCTGAATCTCAGAGCCTTTGACCTCGGAGCGGCTCAGACCGCCTGACAACCTGACAACCTGACAGAATCAGAAAAATTAAAGGAAAGGAACAGCAAAACCCATGAACCGATACTTCAACGAAGCCATTGAGACGGCTCCGCGCAACCAGCTTTTCCATCTCCAGTCCTACAACCTCTCCCGCACGGTATATCATGCCTACAACAATATGCCGATGTACAGAAAGCGCATGGACGAGGCGGGCGTCAAGCCCGAGGACATTCAGTCGGTCAGCGATCTGAAAAAGCTCCCGTTCACCTACAAGCAGGATCTGCGCGACAACTACCCCTACGGAATGTTCGCCGTCCCGCCGGAAGAACTCCAGCGCATCCACGCTTCCTCCGGAACGACCGGAAAGCAGACTGTCGTCGGCTACACAAAGCACGACGTAGATATCTGGGCTGAATGTGTTGCCCGCGCGCTCGTAGCGGCAGGAGCCGACGAGAACGATTTCGTTCAGGTCTGCTACGGCTACGGACTTTTCACCGGCGGTCTCGGACTTCACTACGGAGCCGAGAAGATGGGCGCGACGGTCATCCCCGCGTCCACCGGAAACACCGCGCGTCAGCTCACGATGCTTCAGGACTTCAAGTCGTCGATAATCTGCTGCACGCCGTCCTACGCGCTCTATCTCGCAGACTCGCTGCGCGATCTGGGCATACCGCTCGATTCCATTCACCTCAAGGCGGGCATTTTCGGCGCAGAGCCGTGGACCGAGAATATGCGCCGCGAGATCGAGGAGAGACTGCACATCAAGGCTTACGATATCTACGGACTCTCCGAAATATCCGGACCCGGCGTCGCATATGATTGTGAGTGCCAGAACGGTATGCACGTCAACGAGGATCACTTCATCATCGAAATTATCGATCCCATCACCGGCGAGGTTCTTCCCGACGGCGAGCAGGGCGAGGTCGTGTTCACCTGCATCACCAAGGAGGCGCTCCCGCTGATCCGCTACCGTACCCACGACATCGCTTCGATCACTCACGAGAAGTGCGAGTGCGGACGCACCTTTGTCCGCATGACCAAGCCCTGCGGCAGAAGCGACGATATGCTGATCATCCGCGGAGTAAATGTCTTCCCGTCGCAGATCGAGTCGGTGCTGCTCTCCTGCGGAAATGTCGATCCGCACTACATGATAATCGTCGACCGCGTCAACAACACCGATACCCTCGAGATTCAGGTCGAGGTCTCGTCGGCGAACTTCTCCGACAAGGTTCGCAGCTTTGAGGCAATGGCGGCTCAGATCTCGGCGTCGATGCAGTCGGTGCTCGGACTCTCGGCCAAGATCACCTTCGTCGAGCCGAACACGATCCAGCGCTCCGAGGGCAAGGCTAAGCGCGTCATCGACAAGCGCAAGCTCATATAATTTCGAACATAAATAAGGAGGTCATATCATGATCATAAAGCAGATTTCCATCTTTGTTGAAAACAAGCCCGGCAGACTTGCCGAGATCACCGAGATCATCGCAAAGAACAACATCAACATCCGCGCACTCTGCGTCGCCGACACGACCCACTTCGGAATCCTCCGCATTATCGTCGACAATCCCGAGGAGGTCGAGCGCATCCTCAAGGACGCCGGACTCACCGTCTCGATCACGAGCGTCATCACCGCCTGCATCCACGACAAGCCCGGCGGACTGGCGTCGGTGCTCAAGCTCTTTGCCGACAACGGGATCCAGATCGAGTATATGTACGCCTTTATCGCCAAGAGCGACAACGAGGCGTATGTGGTCATGCGCATCGAGGACGAGGATACCGCTGCCAAGCTCCTGCACGCCAACGGCTTCGTCGGAATGAACGACTGAAAAAGTATCGCGGAAATGCCCGGAGAGTCAGCGCTTTCCGGGCGTTTGACGCGCAAAGAATTTCTTCGGAGAATAAAATATGTGGTTTATATTTGCCCTTTTGTCCGCGGTGTTCGCGGCGCTGACGTCGATACTCGCAAAGGTCGGAATCGAGGGCGTCAATTCGAATCTCGCCACCGCTCTGCGCACCTGCGTGGTGCTTGTGATGGCATGGGGAATGGTGTTTCTGACGAATACTCAGGGCGGGATATCTGACATCAGCAAGAAAAGCTGGCTGTTCCTGATCCTGTCGGGGCTCGCGACCGGAGCATCGTGGCTCTGCTACTACAAGGCGCTCCAGATCGGCGAGGCGTCGAAGGTCGTGCCGGTCGACAAGCTGAGCGTCGTGATAACGCTGGTGCTCGCGTTCGTATTCCTGCACGAGCAGTTCACCGCGAAATCGCTGATCGGCTGTCTGCTGATCGGCGCGGGAACGCTGATTATGGTTATCTGAGCAAAGGGGGCTGCCGCAAAAGCGACAGCCCCTTTACTGTTTTCGGACCCAATACGCGAAATACGCGAAATACGTGTATTTTTGAGTCGGTGCTGATATTATTCTTTTTGCGGGATGAACAGCTTTCATTGCCCGGCTCAATATTGAAAAAAGTATCCGGGAAACCCGGATACTTTTTTATTGAAATCTGATTTATGCGTTCTTGAGAGCAGCCTGAGCAGCGGCGAGTCTTGCGATCGGCACGCGGAAAGGCGAGCAGGAAACGTAGGTCAGACCGATCTTGTGGCAGAACTCGACCGAGGACGGATCTCCGCCGTGCTCACCGCAGATACCGAGCTCGATATCCGGGCGGGTCTTGCGTCCGAGCTCAACAGCGAGAGCCATGAGCTTGCCGACGCCTTCCTGGTCGATCTTTGCAAAGGGATCGTTCTCGTAGATCTTGTGATCGTAGTAAGCTCCGAGGAACTTGCCTGCGTCGTCACGGGAGAAGCCGAAGGTCATCTGAGTCAGGTCGT
>CACXED010000087.1 GCA_902766575.1 uncultured Ruminococcus sp.
CGGCAATAATATTATACAATATTGTCTCAGCTTTGTCAAGACCCGTTCAGCCCTTTTTCAGCGCTTCGGACAGAAGCCTGTCGAGTATGACCGGATCGCCTCTGCCTCCGGTCTTAGCCATTATCCTGCCCATGATCGCCTTTGCGGCAGACAGCTTTCCGGCTCTGTAGGACTCGACGGCTTTCGGGTCGGCGGCGAGAGCCTCGTCCACATAGCAACGGAGGACAGCTTCGTCGCGTATCTGCTCAAGGCCGCGCTCGCGGACGATAGTCTCAGGATCGGAGTCGGGCGAGTCGCAGAGCATCCGCACCAGCTTTTTCGCGGTCGTGCTGTTGATCCTGCCCGAGCCGGACATTTCGGCAACCGACGCTAACCTTTCCGGCGCTATCGGTATCGCGATATCCTCTCCCGCCGGGAGCAGCGAGAACAGCTCGCCGAGCAGCAGGTTCGCGAGTATTTTCGGATAGGTCGTCAGCTTCGCCGCCGCTTCGAAATAATCCGCGACAGCCGGGTCGGAGACTATCTGCTCCGCGTCCTTTGCGGTCAGTCCGAGCCTTTCGGTGTAGTCAGCCCGGCGCTCGTCCGGCAGTCTCGGGATATCGCGCCGTATGCGCTCGATTTCGCCGTCCGTGAGGATGATCGGCGGCAGATCGGGGTCGGAGAAATAGCGATAATCGTCGGCGTTCTCCTTGACGCGCATCGTGAAGGTCCTGCCAGTCGCCGGGTCGAAACGTCTTGTCTCCTGCAAAACTCTGCCGCCCGACTCGATGAGCTCGACCTGACGGCGGTATTCGTACTCGATTGCTTTCTCGATGAAGCTGAAGGAGTTCAGATTTTTCATCTCGGTGCGGGTTCCGAGCCTTGTCTCGCCGCGCTTTCGAACCGACAGATTCACGTCGCAGCGCAGCGAGCCCTCGTTCATTTTGCAGTCCGAAACTCCGGCGCAGAGGAGTATCGAGCGCAGCTTGCGCACATAGCCCGAAGCCTCCTCTGGCGAGCGGATATCCGGCTCGGAGACGATCTCGATAAGCGGCACTCCGCAGCGGTTGAGGTCGATAAGCGTACCCTTATCGTGGTCGTGGATGAGCTTTCCGGCGTCCTCCTCGATGTGTATGCGGGTGACGCCGATACGCTTTTTGCCGCTTTCGGTCTCGACGTCTACAAAGCCGCTCTCACAGAGCGGACGGTCGAACTGCGAGATCTGATAGGCTTTCGGCAGATCGGGATAGAAGTAGTTCTTGCGATCCTCTCGGGAGAAGCGCGCGATTTCGCAGTTCAGCGCCAGTCCGGCTCTGACGGCGAGCTCCACGACCTGACTGTTCAGCACCGGCAGCGCGCCCGGCATACCCGAGCAGACCGGACAGCACTGAGTGTTCGGCTCGGCTCCGAATTTCGTCGGACAGGAGCAGAATATCTTCGACGCGGTTTTAAGCTCGGCGTGAACCTCGAGCCCGCAGACAAGCTCGTAATCATTGAGATATTTCATAGCTTCGGTTTCTCCTTGGATCTGTCCCGCTCAAAGGCGTATCCGGCGCGGTAGATCAGCGCTTCCGAAAACTCGCGTCCGATGAGCTGCATACCGATCGGAAGCCCCTCGCTGTCCTCGCCGCAGGGCATCGAGAGCGCGGGCAGTCCGGCAAGGCTCGCCGGGACGGTGAAAATGTCGGCGAGATACCTCGAAACCGGGTCGGGCTTCTCTCCGAAGCGCCAGGCCGTCGTCGGAGCGACCGGAGAGATTATCAGATCGCACCTCTCAAACGCCGACGCGAAGCTCTGCTTCACGGTCGAGCGGACTCTCATCGCCTTTTTGTAGTACTCGTCGTAATAGCCCGACGAGAGCACGAAGGTGCCGAGCATTATCCGGCGCTTGACCTCGTCGCCGAAGCCCTCGCCGCGGGATTTTTCGTACAGCTCCTCGATATCCGTGAAGCTCTCCGAGCGCCGTCCGTAGCGCACGCCGTCGAAACGAGCGAGGTTCGACGAAGCCTCGGCGCTCGAGATGATGTAATAGGCGGGCAGAGCGTATTTCAGCATACTCAGCGAGACACGCTCCAGCTTTGCTCCGAGCCGCTCAAAGCGCTCAGCCGCAGCTAAAACGGCAGTTCGGACAGGCTCGCTGACCTCGTCGCCGAAGAACTCGTCGGGAACGCCTATCACGAGCCCTTTAACGCCGCCGGAAATATTCTCCGTGAAGTCCTCGCGCTCGCCGACAGAGGTCGCGTCGCGGGAATCCTTTCCGGCTATCGCTCCGAGCACGAGCGCATTGTCGTAAATATCCTTTGTGATCGGGCCTATCTGGTCAAGCGACGACGCGAAGGCGACCAGCCCGTACCGCGAGACCCTGCCGTAGGTCGGCTTCATGCCGACCACTCCGCAGAACGCCGTCGGCTGTCTCACCGAGCCGCCTGTGTCCGAGCCGAGCGCGAAGGGCGCTTCATCCGCCGCAACCGCCGCTGCCGCTCCGCCCGAGCTTCCGCCCGGAACGCGGTCGAGAGCTTTCGGATTGCGGGTCTTTTTGAAATATGAGTTCTCGGTCGTCGAGCCCATCGCGAACTCGTCCATATTCAGCTTTCCGAGCAGCACGCAGCCCGATTTCCCGAGCCTTTCCGAGACGGTTGACTCATATGGCGGCACGAAATTCTCGAGCATCCTCGACGCGCAGGTCGTGCGTATGCCCTTTGTGCAGATATTGTCCTTGAGCGCGAAAGGGATTCCCGAAAGTCCTCCGGCGTTGCAGTCAGCCCTTTCCGCGTCGCTCAGAGCACGCTCTGAGCAGATAGTCAGATACGCGCCGAGCTCAACGTCTCTTTCGGCGATCCGGTCGAGATAAGCCTTTGTCAGCTCGACCGACGAAATCTCCCGCGACGCGAGCAGCTCTGCAAGCTGTGCGACTGTGTATCCGAGCTCCATTCAATCCTCCTCCGAGACGACTCTCGGCACGCGAAAGCATCCGTCCGCGCTGTCAGGCGAGTTCGCGAGCAGCTCTCCGCGTCCGAGACAGGGCTTTGTCCCGTCATCGCGGAGAACATTGAAAAGCGCCGGCCCGGCGTCGGGAGCAGTCTCGCCGACGCCTGCCAGCATATCGTAAAACTCAACTATATCCGAAAGCTCGCCGCAGAGCCGCGCCTTTTCCTCATCGGTGAGCTTCAGCCGCGCGAGCTTCGCTAACTTTTCCACATCAATTTCTGTTTTCATTGGGTCTCCTGATCATCCTTATCTCATAGATCGCCAGAGCTGCCGACGCGGCGAGCAGCAGATTTATCACCGCTCCGACAGCCGTAAAGCTCATTCCCATCGGTATCTGCGAAAAGCAGATCACCGCCGCTGCCGCCGAAAGCGCCGCAACGAGCTTAAAAAAGCCCTCGCCCGCCTCAAAAACCATGCCGCAGAGCCATAAAACCAGCAGAACGCTCGTCAGCAGCGCCACGATCAGCGGCTGTATATGTCCGTAAAAGAACGGATAGAGCGAAAAATACGAGCGCATCGAGACGATAGTCTCGTCCGGGCTCGGCGCGAGCACCAGCTTCACGCCGAAAGGGAGCGCTTCGAGAACAAACGCCGCCAGCATATCAAATATCCCGATAAGCCTGCGCTTTTCCATAATGTCAGACCTCTTTCACAATAATCTTGACATTATAGACGCGCAAATTTACGATTTGTTCCCAATAAAACGAATTTTTCGCAAAAAAGGGAGACCGGATAGTCTCCCTTTTGATCAGTCGATTACCTTAACGCTGTAGCCGACCGAATATTTCTCGCCGACGCCGAGCTTTATCGCGTAGGGCTTGTCCTCGAAATTGCCGGTCTCGCCGAGATGCGCGGGCAGTCCGTTCCACGGCTCGATGCAGACAAACGGAGCCTGCTTCTTCGGCGGCGTCCAGATTCCGAGCGCCTTGAAGCCCGAGAAATTGAAGTCGATGCCCTTGCCGGTGTTCCTGTTGACGAGCTTGACGCTCGAGCTCTCGAGCTTCTTCGCGAGCAGAACGTCCACGTCGAAGTCGGCGTAGTCAAGCGCCCACTCGTTGGTGTTCTTCAGCTTGTCGGTGACAGGCAGCGCAGCGTCTATGTAGCCTCCGCCGTAGTTCGTCGTGTAGATAACGTCCTCGTTCTCGACCTTTTCAAAGACGAGCTTGTAGTCGGAGAAGCTCTCGCCGTCCTTCATCGGGCAGCGGAAGCCTGCGTGACCGCCGATGCAGAACCAGATATCCTGCGAATCGACATTCTCGACCGTGTATTCGGTCGAGAAGCCCTCGTCGCTGATCTTATGCGTGATCAGCAGTCGGAACCTGTAGGGATAGACCTCGTGGGAAGCCTGATTGTCGTAGAGCTCGTAGACCAGCCTGTCCGAGGTCGATTCGAGCAGTCTGAACTCCTGCTTTCTCGCAAAGCCGTGCTTGGGCAGAGGATACGCCTTGCCGCCGAACTTCACGCTTCCGTCGATAGTCGCGCCTACCGTCGGGAAAAGTATCGGCGCGTGGCTCGGCCAGTACTCGGGGAGCCCCTGCCAGACGTATTCCTGTCCGTTATGGACATAGGAGATCAGCTCTCCGCCGGTCGTGGAGCCGACGGCGGAGGCTTTTGCGGTTTTTAATAAAGTGTTCATCTGATTCAGCCTTTCAGTTTTTCATTTTCGGGATTTCATCGGTGTCAGCCTGATTCAGCTTTTCCTCGGCCTCGCGGCGGAGACGCTCAGCCTCGTCGGCCTCAGCCTTGGCGCGGTTCTCCTCGTCGGACTTGCGGCGCTTATCGTCGCGCATCTGCTCAAGCTCCTCGATGGTGGGATTTCCGTCCATAGCGGCGTTGAACTGAGCCTCGTCCATGACCTCGTTCTTCATGAGATATCCGGCGAGGAAGTGGAGCTTGTCGATATTCGTCCTGAGGATCTCCATCGCGGTGTCGTAAGCGGTGTTGACGAGACGCTTGACCTCGTTGTCGATGACCGTCGCGGTGTCCTCGGAGTAGTTGCGGGTCGTGTTGAAGTCGCGTCCGAGGAAAACCTCGTCGCTGTTGTGCTCAGAGCCGTAGACTATCGGGCCGAGCGTGTCGCTCATGCCGTAGCGGGTGACCATATTGCGGGCTATCGAGGTAGCGCGCTGGATGTCGTTCGAGGCTCCGGTCGAGATATCGCCGATGATCAGCTTCTCCGCGACGCGGCCGCCGAGCAGCGACACGATCTCGTTCTCCATCTCGGACTTGGACTGGTAGGAGCGATCCTCCTTGGGAAGCGAGAGCGTATAGCCGCCCGCTCTGCCGCTGGGGATGATCGAGATCTGATGCACCGGAGTGTCGGGCTGGAGCATCTTTGTGACGATAGCGTGACCCGACTCGTGGTAAGCGGTGAGACGCTTTTCCTTTTCGCTGATGACCTTGGACTTCTTCTGAGGGCCGACCATGACCTTGATGGTAGCCTCCTCGAGATCGTCCATGCCGATGAGGCTCTTGTTCTTCCGTGCCGCGAGGAGCGCCGCCTCGTTTAAGAGGTTTGCGAGATCGGCTCCGGTGAAGCCGACCGTAGTCTTTGCGAGAGTGTGGAGATCCACGTCCTTTTCAAAGGGCTTGCCCTCGGCGTGAACCTTGAGGATATCCTCGCGTCCCTTGATGTCGGGATAGTTGACGGTTATCTGACGGTCAAAGCGTCCGGGACGGAGCAGAGCCGGGTCGAGGATATCGGGACGGTTGGTCGCCGCCATGACGATCACGCCCTCGTTGCCGCCAAAGCCGTCCATCTCGACGAGGAGCTGGTTTAAGGTCTGCTCGCGCTCGTCGTGACCGCCGCCAAGCCCCGCTCCGCGGTGACGACCGACGGCGTCGATCTCGTCGATGAAGATTATGCTTGCGGGATTCTTTTTCGCGGTGTCAAAGAGGTCGCGCACACGCGAAGCTCCGACGCCGACGTACATCTCGACAAAATCCGAGCCGGAGATCGAATAGAACGGGACTCCGGCCTCTCCGGCGACCGCCTTGGCGAGGAGGGTCTTACCGGTGCCGGGAGGGCCTACGAGCAGGACTCCGTGCGGTATATGCGCGCCGAGCTTTGTGAACTTGGTCGGGTCGCGCAGGAATTCGACGCACTCCTGAAGCTCAGCCTTTTCCTCGTCGGCTCCGGCGACGTCCTTGAAGTAGACCTTCTTTTTCTCGTCGGCGCCGAGCTTGGCTCTCGCCTTGCCGAAGCTGCCGATCTTGCCGTTCTTGCCGCCCGCTCCTCCGGCGAACTGGTTGATTATGAAGAACCAGAATACTATAAAGAGGATTATGACGATCGCGTAGGGCAGCAGGCTCACCCACCATGGGATCTCTACCGGCTCGGCGATATTGTACTCCTCGATGATTCCCGCGCGGAACTGCTCCTCGATGGTGTCGCCGAACTGATTCCAGAAGGATTCGAGCGAGCGCAGCTTGAAGCTGACGACGGTATTGTCACGTTTCAGGATCGTGAGCTGATCGTCGCTGTCGATCTCAAACGCCCTGACCTGCTGCTCGTAGAACAGCTTGTCGATGTCGCTGTAGATGATCTTCGAGCTCGGCTGATTTCCGAAAAGCGCGGCTGTCGCAATAAGTATCACCGCTATCAGCACCACATAGAAGATCAATATCTTGTAGTTCGATTTCATAATTACCTCTCAATCAGATTTTTTGCCGGGGAAATATAAAAACCGTTTATCTGCCGCCGTACACCTCGGGGCTGAGCACTCCTATGTAGGGGAGCGCACGGTATTTTTCGTCGTAATCGAGTCCGTAGCCGACCACGAACTCGTCGGGGATGACCTTTCCGGTGTAGTCGGGAGTGAGGTTGACGGCAGGGTCGCGTCGTGAGGGCTTGTCAAGCACCGTCGCGATCCTTACGCTGCGCGCGCCCTTGTTCTTGAGATAGGTCGTGAGATAGGAGAGCGTGTGTCCGCTGTCTATGATATCCTCGATAATTACGATGTCAATATCCGGAAGATCGTTCCTGTAAAGGTCGAGCACGATATTCACCGAGCCGGTCGACTTTGTCCCCGAGCCGTAGGACGAGACCTTCATAAAGTCGATCTCGACCGGTATGCTGATTTTTTTCATCAGATCGCCCATAAAGACGACCGAGCCCTTGAGTATGCAGAGCAGTAAAAGCCGCTTTCCCTCATAGTCGCGGCTGAGCTCTCCGGCGATCCTTGTGGTGATCTCGTCAAGCTCCTTTTCGGAAACGAGTATTCTTTCAATATCCTTATTCATGTCAAACCCTCATTATTATAAAAGAAGACTATCTCGCGCCCATCCGAGCCGTCCGACGCATCGCGGTCGGCAGGCGGAAATCCAGGTACCCAGACGATACCCTCATCGTCGCATAAGATCGGTATTTTCGAGCGGATATCCGCGCCAAGCCCGCGGTCACAGAACAGCTTTTTGAGCTTCCGTGTCATTTTGCCGTATACATAGCAGTCTCCCGGCCGCCTTGAGCGCACAAACAATATATTATTTATTGTATCAGATTTTAACCTTATGTGTATTGATAATTTGTAAAATTTTTTTAGAGTTTCGATATCTTTTTCAAAATCGCCGTCAGACGCTTCCTTAACCGGAAGATACAGCGCGAAATTGCGCCCGTCAAAGCGGTTTATCCCCGGCCTCAGCTCAAAGTAAAACTCACCCGCCGGAGCTTTTTTCTCTCTGGTGAACACAAGCTCTCCGCGCACGATAACGGCGTAAACCCGGTCGGGCAGCGTAAGCTCTCCGCGTCCGGCTCCGCAGAGCGCGAGCACAGCCTCGATATGCCGCGACGATAGCGCCGCGTCCGAGACTTTTGCGTAAAGTCTGACGACCGCCCGCGAGGCTATCGCCCGGTGAGCGCCGTTCAGCTCTGCGAGCTCTATCCTGTCCGCGCCGCCGATAAGCTTCTCAGCCGCAAGGTCGAGATATTCGTCGTCAAAGCGCGCGCTTTTTGCGAGCCGCTCAGCCGCTTCGGGAAAAGCCGGGTTCAGCCTTTCGATCATCGGCATCAGCTCATGGCGGATGAAATTCCGCGTGTAGGCGGTGTCGTCGTTGGTGCTGTCAAAGACGTATTCTATCGAATTTTCGGAGCAGTATTCAAGTATCTCCCGCTTGGTGCAGGCGATGAGCGGGCGAACGACCGTATAGTCTCCCAGCGCTCTGACCGGAGGAATCCCTCCGAGCCCGCCGACCGAGCTCCCGCGGATCAGGTTGAACAGCAGGGTCTCTGCATTGTCGTCGGCGTTGTGAGCCGTAGCGGCGGTGTCGAGCCGCGGATCCTCCGCGATCAGCCTTGAAAAGGTCTCGTAGCGGAAATCCCGCGCGGTCTCCTCAACGCCCCTGCCCGAGGTTCTCGCCAGAGCGGGTATATCGGCTCTGACCAGCTCAAAATCGACTCCGAGCGCCCGGCAGGCGCTACGGCAGAACTCCGCGTCGCGGTCAGCCTCGGAGCCGCGTATCCCGTGATGGACGTGAACGGCTCTCAGATATATCCCGCGTCTGCGGCACTCTGCGGAAAGCAGTCTCAGCAGCGCCGAGGAATCGGCTCCGCCCGAATAACCGACGAGCACGCCCTTTCTGCCGTCGAGCATCGAGTGCTCTCCGAGCGTCCGTGTGAATTTTGCGTATACAGAGTCCATCGGGTCTCCCTTGGAGAGACGGCTTTCAGCGCGAAACGCCGCTCTCCTCCTCCTTTGCGAGAGAGGTAAATTTTGTGAACTGACCGAACCAGCCCATCGTCACCTTTCCGGTAGCTCCGTGGCGGTTCTTTGCGATGATGACGTCGGCGACGTTCTGCTTTGTGGGATCGTTGCCGTAGTAATCGCGGGAGAGGAACATTACGACGTCGGCGTCCTGCTCTATCGCTCCCGAGTCGCGCAGGTCGGAGAGCATCGGCGTCTTGTCGGTTCTCGACTCGGGGCTTCGGGAGAGCTGCGCGCAGCAGACGAGCGGCACCTGAAGCTCCTTTGCGAGGATCTTCAGATTTCTCGAAATATCGGCGACCTCCTGCACACGGTTGTCGATCCTGCGATCCGACTGCATGAGCTGGAGATAGTCGATCACGACAAGCCCGAGGTTCTTGACCCGGCGGAGCTTGGATTTCATTCCGGTGGCGGTGATTCCGGTGGTGTCGTCGATCAGGATATCGCACTCCGAAAGTCCCGCCGAGGCGTGCGCCAGCTTGTTCCAGTCGTCGTCCTCAAGCTCGCCCGAGCGGATCTTGTGGCTGTCGACCAGAGCCTCGCTCGAGAGCATACGCGAGACGAGCTGCTCGGCCGACATTTCAAGCGAAAATATGCAGACGGCTCTTTTCGTCTCCTTTGCGACGTTGGTGGCTATGTTGAGCGCAAAGCTCGTCTTACCGACGCCGGGACGGGCTCCGATCAGAATAAGATCGCTCTTGCCCATTCCGACGAGCACGTTGTCGAGATCTCCAAAACCGGTCGGCGTTCCGATGGTCTCCTCGCGGTTCTCCCTCAGATCGTGCAGATGCTGATAGGCAGCGACGATGACGTCCCGGATATGCACAAAGCCCTTCTGCTCGTTGCCCTGAGCTATAGAGAATATCTTCTGCTCGGCGCTTCCGATGATGTGAACGACGTCGTCCTGAGCCGCGTAGGCCGACTCGGAGATCTCGTCCGACGCTTCGATGAGCTGACGCAGCAGGCTTTTGTCCTTGACGATGCGGGCGTAGTCGGCGGCGTTGGCAGCGGAGGGAACGACTCCGGCGAGGAGCTTGACATATTCCTCGCAGCCGCTCCGCTCGAGCACGCCGCGCTTTACCAGAGCGTCGATCAGCGTAACGACGTCGATGCTCCGGTTCTGGAGATAGAGATCCTGCATCGCGAGGTAGATCTCGCGGTGATTTTCGACGTGGAAATCGTCGCTTTTGAGGATTCCGGCGATGATGTTGATCGTCTCGGGGTCGATGAGGATCGAACCGAGCACCGACTGCTCCGCTTCCAGCGAGAAAGGCAGCTTTCTCACAGAAAGATTGTCAGCCATGACTTACTTTTCTTCGGTCACAACGACGGTGATCTTTCCGATGACGTCGGCATGGAGCTTGACGTCGACCACCGTCTTGCCGAACGCCTTGATCGGGCTTGCGAGCTGGATCTTGCGCTTGTCGACGGTGATATCCGCGGTCGCCTTGAGCTGCTCGGCGATGTCCTTGGAGGTAACGGAGCCGAGCATGAAGCCGTCGGCGCCGACTCTGCCCTTGAACATGAGCATTATCGACTCGAGCTTTGCAGCCGCGTCCTTAGCCGCTGCGAGCTCGACCTCAGCCCTGTGCTTTTCGGACTCCTCGCGTCCCTTGATCTCGTTGAGCGCCTTGTTGTCGGCTATGACCGCGAGCTTTCTCGGAAGGAGGAAGTTGCGCGCGTAGCCGTCGGACACGTCGATGAGCTGTCCTTTCTTTCCCTGTGATTTTACGTCCTGAGTGAGTACGACCTTCATTTTAATTACCCTGCCCCCGTCTTTCGCGAAGGCTGTCCTTTCTCCCCTGTCCGGGGCAAACGCGCGGCTGAATATCGCCGCGCTGAAATTATTTTATCCGTCATTGCGGGCAAGAGCTATCCTGACCCGCCGGGGCGGTATTATTTCTTTTTCATATAATCGTCGATAGCGTCCTTGAGGCTGTTGAGCGCGGAGGTCATCGTGACGTTCTTGAGCAGCGCTCCGGCGGCTTCGTAGTAGCCTCCTCCGCCGATCTTTTCAAGAATGAGCTGGACGTTGACGTTGCCTGCCGAGCGCGCCGAGATGTGTACGCTGTCGTCGATGTGGACGAGCGCAAAGGACGCCATGACGCCCTCGACCGACAGCAGCTTGTCCGCGGCTTTGGCTGCGGCGATGCGATCCTGCGGGCTTCCGTCGCCGTCGCTCATCGAGATCGCGAAGATCTGACGGTAGGTGACGACGTTCATCGAGAATTTAGCCTCGCGCATGAAGTCCTCGAGGTCGGATTTGAAGAAAAGCTGAACCTCGGCGGGGTTAGCTCCCTCGGAGCGCAGGTAGAGCGCCGCGCTGAAGGTTCTGACGCCGGTGTTGCGCGAGAACTGCTTGGTGTCGAGGAGCATACCGCCGTAGAGCACGTCGGCTTCCTCGCGGTGCAGACTGCCGATCGGCAGCGACTGCTCGAGGATCTCCGCAACAAGCTCGCAGGTTGACGACGCGGAGGGCTCGATATAGGTTATGACCGGCTGGCGGCTGTAGTCTCCGGTCTTTCTGTGGTGGTCGATAATCGCTATCGTCCCGACGTTGTCAAAGATATCCGGAGCGGCAAACTGCTGCGGATTGTTGACGTCGACTATGACAAGCAGCGTGTCCGAGTGGATCATATCCTGTCCGACGAAGCTGTCGACGAACATATCGGCGTATTCGGGCAGATTTGCGACCCGCTGGATAGCCTGCTTAATGCTCGGGTCGGATCTGTTGACGACGATATTCGCCCTGACTCCGCAGAACATCGCGAGCCGCGCGATTCCGACGCAGGCGCCGATCGAGTCGTAATCGGGATTGCGGTGTCCCATGATCAGCACGTTATGCGCCTTTGCCATATTGAGCGTGAGCTCGTTGGCGATGACTCTTGCGCGGACCTTGGTGCGCTTCTGGACGGTCTTGGTGCGTCCGCCGTAGAACTCGGTGTTGTGAGCGTTCTTGACGACGACCTGATCGCCTCCGCGCTGAAGCGCGAGGTCGAGCGAGGCGTGAGCGTCGTGATCCTTGACGGCGAGGGTTCCGTGTACGCGGGAGATGCCTATCGAAACCGTGACCGGCATACTTCCCTCTCCGATCCTGACCTCGCGTATCCGGTCGAGGATATCGAACTTGCGCTCGATGAACTCGTCGAGATAGCGCGCTTCAAAGATGAAGATGAACTTGTCCCGCTCGTACTCCTTGAGGATTCCGCCGACCGAATCGGCCCACTCCTTGAGTATCGCCTCTACCTTTGCAGACGCCGAGCGGTATTTTTCCTGCACGAACTGCATCAGCTCGTCGAGGTTGTCGATCATTACGTAGGCGATGATAGTCTCCTCGTCGGCGAGGCGTTTTGCGAGTCTGCGCTGCTCGGTGCGCTCGTTCCAGACGGTGATGACGTAGTTCTTTCCCTGAGCGGTCATTCGGTAGCCCTTGATCCGGAAGATCCGGTCGTAGGCGGTCGCTTCAACGCCGTCCTCCGAGCTGACCTCGACCGCGAGCGACTCGTTTGGCGACGTATCGGCGAGAATCTGTCCGATATCGGCGCTGCAGATGCTGTCGATATGCTTGGCGTAGAGCACCTCGCGGGGATTGGAGATCTTTATAAAGGCGTTGTTGTACCAGATTATCCTGCCGTTCTCGTCGCAGATCACGACGGGAAGATAGAGCTTCAGGATAAAATCGAGGGTGATGTTTCCGAGTATCGGCGGCAGCGACTCCTCGTCGGGGGAGGTCATCCTGAAGCTGAAGAAGCTGTAGAGCCTGCCCGCAAGATACTGTGCCGGAATATAGAAGATTATCGCCGCCGCTCCGATCACAAACGGATTGAGGCTTGAAAACCTCGCCGCGAGCGACGCAAGCAGCATGAACAGCGCCGCAAGCGCGGTATTTATGACAAGCTTTGGCGAAACGCCCGGTTTCTTATCGTGTTTTCCGGTCATATGGATGTATCTTACTCCTTTCTGTCATTGTCGTCGATAAAATAATCGGCCGCGAGCCGGGTGTGGTTCTCGGTCAGAACCGATATGACGCCGACCACGGTCAGAAGCACGATCGGGCTCGTCGGAGCCACAAAGAACAGCAGCGCCGACACTGTGATTATCAGACATCCGCGTCCGATACCGCCTATCCGTCCCGAGCCGCCCGGGTTCATTGCCGGGCTGCCAGTAAAGCAGCAGATCACGCTTCTCACTCCGGCGTAGAAAAAGCAGGGCGTCAGTATCAGCACTATATTGTATATCGCCGTCGTGAAGGGCAGCGCGCTGCCGAGCCCGCCGAGCAGTATCGTCAGCATATAAGAGATGAGCATAATCGCCGCGCTGACGCTGTCCGGCTCGATGCGCCAGCCGAGATCTGTCTCGTCGATACGCTTTTCGCCGTTTTCGGACTCGGATATGATAAGCCGTGTGCTCGATGGCAGCAGGCTGTCTATTCCAAAGCCTTCGGAGAAATATCTCAGCGCGAGAGTCATAAGGTAGGACATCGCAGTCAGCATCGCTCCGACCGAGCCGATCAGCGTTCTTTTAAGCAGATCGAGAACCGCCTCGATATCCGCGTCGCCGAGGAAAGGTAAGCTCGAATTCCCGTGATCAAAGGTAAGGCTTGAGAGCGCGTCGCCGAGCGGGCTCATGAAATCGCTCAGCGCCAGTCTGATCGTATCCGCGCCGAGGTCTCCGTAGCGAATGAGCACCTGAAGCCCGGCGCAAAGAGTCCAGAATACCGCCGACGCCGACGCCGAAGCCATGATCGACTCCGAGCGGCTCTTTTTTTCTCTCACCGTCAGCCAGATCGGAATAGCGGCAACGGTAGGATAGAGCGCGGTCAGCGCGTCAGCGGCTGCTCTGAGCGCCGAAAGCCCTCCGACCGTGAGATCGCAGACAAACGCGGCGAGATATGCGGCGGCTCCCGGCAGAAACGCAGTCGGCGTAAGTCGCCTGCTCGTGTATCCGAGCGCGAGAGCCGTCTCAAACGCTCCGGCGAGCACCGATCCGGCAAGTCCGAAAAATCCCGACATATCGCGCCAGAACGATACTCCGGCAATAAAAGACAGCAGATACAGGATCGCCCGCGGCATGGATGCGGGTCTTTCCAAAGCTCTTTCAAGTGGTCTTTCCTGAGCAGTCCGATTGTTCCTGCCGGTATCGGTTCCCATAATTATGACCATGACTTCGCGTCAGCGAAGTCTTCCTTTCTTTGTCGATGTTTTGCGGCGGTTTCGCGTCAGCGAAATCGAGGCCGCTTGCCTCGAAGCCACAAAACTCGTGGTCTGAAAAATTTATTTTTCAGACCTCCGCCGCCTCCGATCGTCCGCAAAATCCGATATTACATTATTATATCATCTTTTGACGCGTATGTCTATACTAATCGAAATAATTTTGCGTAAATTTTTTGTTCCGAGGTAAAAAGGCTCAGACGTGATCGGCGCTGTCGATGAACAGCGGCAGCGGGAACCACGAGGACGCGAGTCCGCTCTGCATCCGCTTCGGCGAGACGAGCCCGAAGAAATACGCGACCGCTTCCCGGTGATCGAGAGCGATCTCTCTGCCGTGGGATTCGGTGATAAGCGCTTTTCCGTCCCTGACCGTGATCCCGAACGCCTCGTCTCCCGCGACGCCGTGTACGAGGAAGGAGAGCTCGCCGTCGGCAAGCCCGGCAGTTTCGGCTTTCAGTCTCAGAAAGGCTCCGACGACCTTTTTCCAGTGGAAAACCGTGTAGTTCTGATCGTTGACCATACGCACGTCGTCGCAGATGCGCTCGGCGGCGGATATCAGCTCAGACTCTCCGAGCGGCAGCTTCAGCGACGCCGAGCCGCGCTTATCGACATAGCATCTGACCACCCGGTCGAAATCCTTTATGTCGGCGAGGGTCAGCTCGTCGAGCCGGTCGATGAAATAGCCGACAAAGCGCTCGCCGTCAACTATCGCAAAGAGCTTTTTGCTCCACGAACGGGCGACGTCGAGAAAGCTCTCGCGCGAGCGGAGCATATGCAGCGGCTTCTTTGAATGGAGCGCAAAAATTCTGTCGAGCAGTTGATCGTCGGGATCGGTGATCTCGACAAACCCGAGCGGCTCGAGCGGCACTCCGGCAAAGGAGTGGCGCAGACAGGTGTGATTCAGCTCAAAGACGCAGACCGGCGAAGCTACCTCGTAGGAGAAATAGCCGTAGCGCTGTCTCAGCCCGCCGAGGTCGGAGATATCGACGCCGTCGGCTATCATGTCCCTGACCGCCCTGCCGAGCAGCTCGCGCATATAGCCCTTTGAGCGCGAGTAAGGGTGTACCGCTACGTTGCCGACGCCGGTGACTTTCAGCGTCTCGCCCATGACGTCGAGCTCCCGCGGGAAAACGCCGATTGCCGCCTTGAGCTTTCCGTCCTCGGTCACGACGTAGTTGTTCTCGCAGGGATGATATTCGGGCTTGTAGAGCTTTGGCAGGAGCTTTATAAAATCCCTGTCGTTTCCGTTGAAGCCGAAAACATAGTTGATGAAATCGACGAAATCGGCGTGCATCGAGGCGTTTCCGCGTCCCTTGTAGATGTTATCAGACATTTCTGTACTTCCTTTCGAGTTCGAGCAGTAGTTTTTTCATTCCGATACCTCCCGCGTATCCGCCGGGAGAGCCGTCCGAGCGTATCACCCGATGGCAGGGTACGAATATCCAGATCGGATTTGAGCCGACCGACTGTCCGACCGCCCGTGCGGCGCGGGGATTTCCGACAGCCCGGGCGAGCTCGCCATAGCTCGCGGTCGAGCCGTAGGGGATGTCGAGCAGCGCGTCTCTGACCTTTCCGGCGAACTCTCCGCGAACCGGAGCGAGCGGGAGATCAAAGCTCCTCCGGCTGCCGCCGAGATACTCGCAGAGCTCCCCTGCGGCGAGTCTGCCGAGCTCCGAGCCGGATTTTGCGCCGGGTACAGGCTCGCCTGTCCTCAGCGAGGTTATGAAGCTGTCGGTACAGCCGATAACAAAGCTCAGATTATGGAAATTGACAAAAGTGAAGCTCTCCATTTCTGACCATACCCTTTCGCGGGAATTCACAATTATTATCACATATATTCCCGCGCTTGTCAAGAGTTTTTTTGATTATATGTTGACAAATCCTCGCCGCGGGGTTATAATTTATAATAAGAAAACGAAAGGAATAACGAAATGCGAAAATTCAGAATAACCGGCTTCATCGCCCTGATGCTCGCCGCGCTGACAGCGCTCGGCGCGTTTGGCTGCGGGATGGAGCAGGTCTCGGACGCGCTCGACATCGCGGGAGATATAGTCTCCATACTCGCCGACGATACCTCAACTGAGACGACCGAAGCCGATGAAACCCTGTCGGAGCCGACAACCTCCGCGCCTGAGACGGATATACCCGAGACGTCTCTGCAAGCCCCGGAGGAAACCGAAGCGCCGATCGACGAGGACGGCTCGTACAGCTCAAAGGAGGACGTGGCGCTCTACATCCATACCTTCGGGCGTCTGCCGGGGAACTTCATCACCAAAACCGAGGCGCGCGCGCTCGGCTGGAGCGGCGGCTCGCTCGAGGAATACGCCAAGGGCTGCGCCATCGGCGGGGACAGCTTTGGAAACCGCGAGGGTCTGCTCCCGTCTAAAAAGGGACGGAGCTACACCGAGTGCGATATCGACACGGTCGGCGCCGACTCGAGAGGAGCAAAGCGGATAGTTTTCTCAAACGACGGGCTGATCTACTACACCGACGACCACTACGAGAGCTTCACGCTTCTCTACGGAGAGGAGAATTGACATGAATATTGTAATTCTCGACGCAAAAAAGCTGACCTCCAAGGGCGAAGCGCACGAGTATCTAAGGCGTATGTTCGGCTTTCCCGACTGGTACGGAAAAAATCTCGACGCGCTCTATGACTGCCTCGGCGATCTGCCAAACGGAACTGTCGTGATGGTCAATGGCGTCGACGAGCTCACCGACTACGCCGGGCGTGTGCTCGGAGTTATCGAGGAAGCCGCCGGAAACGGGGCTCTGCGTCTGATAAAAAAATGACCGGAAAACGGTCATTTTTCTTTCGTTCATCTTTTGACGCGAATATTTTTACAAAGCGGAAATATTTCAGCCCTCGCGCCCGACGAGAAATTTTCGGTTTGTTCACTCATTTTCCGCGATATGTGGTATAATATAGTAGAAGTCCACACGTCTCACAAAGGATTGATGCAATTTGAAGATAAGCGCAAGAGATATAGCCTCGCTCGTGAGATCGCTCTCAAAGAGCGCGAACACTCACCATTTCACCTCCGCGATAATCGCCGCTGCCGGAAGCGGCACGCGCATGAACACCTCCGGCACGACAAAGCAGCTGCTGACGCTCTGCGGCATACCGGTGATAGTCCGGACGCTGCTGGCTTTTGAGAGCTGCCCGCTGATAGACGAGATCATCGTCGCCGCAAGGCCGGACGAGATCCCGATCTATGAAAAATTCCGCGAGGAATACCCGCTTAAAAAGTTAGCCGCGGTCGTCGAGGGCGGAGAGACCCGGCAGGAGTCGGTGCTGCGCGGCTTTGAGTCGATCTCGGACAGGTCGGAGTTTGTCGCGATACACGACGGAGCGCGCTGTCTCGTAACTCCGGATATGATCGAAAGAGTTCTCCGCGCCGCCTACAGCCACGGAGCCGCTACCGCCGCCTGCCACGTCAGCGACACGGTCAAGCGCGCGGATTCCAAGGGCTTCGCCGAGGAGACCATCGACCGGAGCACGCTCTGGCTCGCGCAGACGCCGCAGGTTTTCAAGACCGAGCTCTACCGCGCCGCAGCCTATGTTGCAAAGGACGAGGGCTTTTCCGCGACCGACGACAATATGCTCGCCGAGCACATCGGCTATCCGGTCAAGCTCGTCGACTGCGGGACTGACAACATCAAGCTCACAACTCCCGCCGACCTCGCCGTCGCCGAGGTGCTGCTGCGAAAGACCGAGAACCCTGAAAACTGAACAAAAATCACCGACTGACAGTTCTGCCAGCCGGTGAGCTTTTTTTGAGATTATTTCACGCTTTCCTCAAATTTCTGGATAGCGGCTATCGTGCTGTCCTTAGAGGACGCGAGCGTGGACGCGATGTTGTCGGTGTCGCTGTTGATCATCGTCTTGAGCGTGTTGGTGACGTCGCCGATATTGAACGCCAGTCCGACGTCGGTGGTCATTGCCGAGTTGAAGATGATGTCGAGCATCTCGGAGGACTCGTCGTCGCGGGCGACCTTGCCGTTGAGCGTCACGTCATAGTAAGCCTTGGTGATGGTGTCCTTGGAGACCGAGCCCATGTACTCGAGGATAGTTCCGGTGCGGTCAAGGTTCGTAGCGCTTGCGGTTATGATATAAGCGCCGATGTTCCACGCCTGAACCGTCGTGTAGTAGCTGTCCTGCTCCTCGTCGTACTTGGGAAGCGGAAAGATACCGAAGTCGTCGTTCATATCGCGCAGACCGACCACGTCTCCGAGAACCGTGATGCGGTAGAGCGCTCTGCCGTCGCGGAAGATATTGATGATATCCGTCCAGATATTCGACGAGCCGGTGATATCCTCGGCGCGGAGCTGAAGATCGTTGTTGCTGATGAATTTGCGGATAGCTTCGAGGACGTTGACATTCCGCTCGCTTTCAAGAGCATACTCGAGCGAGCCGTCCTTGGCGGTCGTTATGGTCGTGATCCCGGTGCTGGTGACAAGACCGATTCCGGCGGTCTTGCTCGAAAGCAGACCCCACTGATCTTCCTTATCGAGCTTGGAGTCGCCGTTGAGATCCTTTGTGATATCGCGGCAGTGAGATTCGAGCATCTCGAGCGTCCACTTTCCGTCGCGGACCATAGCGTAGGGCTCCTCAAGGTCGTAATCCGCATAGAGCCGCTTGTTGAAGCAGAGCGCCCATGTGGCGTTCTTCCAGGAGTACGAGATATCTCCCATCAGGAAGTAGGGCTTGCCGTTGATTGCCGCCGATTCGATGAGATCGGTATTCCACCAGCTCTTTTCGACGTCGATATACGGGATTTCCGAGATCGGGACGAGATAATTGTTGATAATTCCGCTTGAAATATGGTCTGTATGATCAATAGCCGCGTCGTAATCATCGTCGCCGGCGAGCACGGATTTGCCGATAGAAAGTATGATATTGTCTCCTGTTTCGGGTATATAGGTGATTTTTACTCCGAGCTTTTCTTCGACCATACGGTTGCGGGCAAAAACGGCGTCGTTGAGAGTTTCTCCGGTTTCGCTTTCGACGGCGATCTCGTTAGCCTGAAGCATGGTAGATTCAGTTACGCCCATGACCCTGAATTCGTAGCCGTCGTATTTGACGTCGGGAATCTCGACCTTTTCAGCCGTGTCCTCGGTTATCGGCGCCGAAGTTTCGGTTCCGCCGGAAGAAGTTGTTGTCTGCGTATCGCCACCGCTGGTGTCTCCGCAGGCAGCCGCGTTAAGCAGCACTGTCAGCAGTGCGAGTACTGATGCAGCGGCGCGCTTACCTAATTGGTTTTTCATGTTTTCCCACCTCAAAATTAAATTTACGGTTGAGCCGCACCTTAATTATAGCATAAGTTTTGCCGCTTGTCAATAGTCTCGTAACTATTTCTGGAACTATTTTTTTGAAAATTATCATAATTTTTTACACGGCAAGTTTTTTCTGATTTACTTCAGATAAAAATCCCCGGCGGCAGCTCTGTCAGCCGGCGAGCTGATTATTCGGATGACTCGCCGACCGTGAGCAAGGGATATCGCCCCTCAGGAGATAGGGTCTGACGACGCCTTTGCGATATCTCCGGTTTCATCAATCGCGGCGTCGCCGAGAGTTTCGCCGGCGTCGCAGTTCATATGCGCCGTGGCGCAATGAAAAAATTTCGAAACTCTTGATAATATTTTGATATCAATAGAGTTCACAGTTCGTACATTCGGCGGTCACATACTCTTTATATGTAAAAAAATCAGTAAGTTCAAAAAAAATTCTGAATACCACTTGATTTTTTCGACGAAATATATTACAATAATATGAGAAAGATAAAAACATCACAAACCCGAAATTTATTATTATAAAAGGATGATAAAAATGACAACATTCAGAAAAATTGGCGTTCTCACCTCCGGCGGAGACGCTCCCGGCATGAACAGCGCTATCCGCGCTATCACACGTTCGGCTCTCGCCCGCGGCGTTGAGGTCGTCGGTATCTACAAGGGCTATACGGGTCTCATATCGGGCGAGCTGCGCGATCTCACCGCGGCTGAGGTCGAGCACATCGGTTCTACCGGCGGCACTATGCTCTACTCCGACCGCTGCCCCGAGTTCAAGACCGAGGAGGGCATGGCAAAGGCTATCGAGACCTGCAAAAAGAACCATATAGACGGCATCGTCGCGATAGGCGGCGACGGAACCTTCCGCGGAGCTACCGATCTCTCCATCAGAGGAATCCCCACTATCGGTCTCACCGGTACTATAGATAACGATATCTCCTCCTCCGACTATACCCTCGGCTTCGACACCGCGATGAACACCGTACTCGCCGCCGCCGACAGACTCCGCGACACCTGCGAGTCCCACGCCCGCTGCGAGGTCATCGAGGTCATGGGACGCGACGCCGGATATATTGCGCTCCAGACCGGTCTCGCCGTCGGAGCTTCGGCTATCTTCGTCAAGGAATGTCCCCTTGAGGTCGAGACCTGCCTTGAAAGGCTGAAGGCTCTCCGCGCAAAGGGTCAGCGCAGCTTTATAGTCATCGTCTCCGAGAGCATGGGTCCCGATTTCGGCGAGGCTCTCGTCTCCCGTATCCAGAACGAGGCCGGCATCGACTCGAGATTCATCCGTCTCGCTCACATGGTGCGCGGCGGAGTGCCGACTCTCCGCGACAGACTTTTCGCGGCCCGCACCGGAGACTTCGCGGTCGACCTCATCCTCAAAGGCGAGTCGAACCTCGTCGTCGTCGAGCAGGACGGCGCTCTCAAGACGGTCGAGATCAAATATGCGCTCATGCTCGACCGTATGTACAAGGGCAAGCTCAAGGACGGCGATCTCGATTCCTTCACGCCCGCTCAGGTTGAGGAAATGAAAGCGTTCTGCGCGAGAAAGCACGCCGAGTTCAACGACATGATGGACGTCGCCAACACCCTCGCAAAAGCCTGAAGCTCTCATTATATATAAACGCACAGCTCCGCCCGAAGCGCGATATCAGCCGCTCCGGGCGGTTTTTGAAAGGAGACGCATATGACGATAGGCATACTCTGCGCCGGAGACGATGAGCTCGAGCCCTTTCTGTCTCATATCGAGGGGCGCGAAGAATCGAAAAAAGCGCTGCTCACGGTTCATTCGGGGAAGATCGGATCCGCCGACGTCCGGGCGCTGTATTCCGGCGTCTGCCGGGTGAACGCAGCCATAGCCGCTCAGGTGCTGATCGACAGCTTCGGAGCGGATATTATCATAAACTCGGGTACCGCGGGCGGAATCGACGGCTCGCTTGAGATATTTGATACGGTCGTCACGACAGAGTCGGCATATCACGACGTTTCACCGGATATACTCACGGATTTCCATCCATGGCTCGGGAGCGAATTTTTCCGCTCTGATGAACGGCTTGTGGAGCTGTCGAAAATCGCGGCGAAAAAGCTGTCTCCCCGCCGGATATTCTGGGGAAGGACTATGACCGGCGAGAGCTTTATCACCGACAAAGGCAGGAAAGAGCTGATCGACCGGTATGCGCCGCTCAGCGTCGACATGGAGACGGCAGGCGTCGCTCAGGTCTGCCATGCTTTCGGAGTGCCGTTCATCTCAATAAGAACCATAACCGACACCGAAAAGCAGAGCGGCGCCGGAAATTTTGAGAAGAACTGCAAAACCGCGTCCGGGCTCTCCGCAGAGCTGACCCTCGCGCTTATATCGGAGCTTTGTGCGGACAAGTGACCGTCCTTTTTTGAAAACCTGCAAATTTTTTCGTATATGTCGCAAATTTTTTGGATTGACATATTCTCCGGGAGGTAGTATAATCATTATATAATCTCTCAAAAACGAAAGGAATATTCCGATATGATTCTTCGCGCACCCGCAGTACCGCTCATCACGGTCGACCCCTATTTCAGCGTCTGGTCGAACGCCGACCGCCTCACCGACGCAGACCCCGTCCACTGGACAGGCAAGCCCAACACTATCCGCGGAGTCGTCGAGATCGACGGCAAGGACTACCGCTTCATGGGAAACGGCAAGGACGAGCCGCTGACCCAGACAAATCTCGACATAACCACTCTCGCCACTGAATACACCTTTGAGGGAGCGGGAATCGAGCTCACCGCACGCTTCTTCACGCCGCTCTTTCCCGATGATCTTGAGATAATGACCCGCCCGGTCAGCTATCTTTGGCTCTCGGCAAAGCCGACCGACGGCGCGGAGCACTCGGTCAAGGTCAAAATCTTCGCTTCCGAGGAGCTCTGCCTTGACAAGAAGGGACAGCTCGCCGTCGAGGTCTAGACCGAGTCCTTTGACGGTATAAACGCAGTCAGGATCGGAAGCGTCGATCAGCCGGTACTCGGCAGAAGCGGCGACGATCTGAGAATCGACTGGGGCTACTTCTACCTCGCGGCAAAGGACGCCAAGGTCGGCTCGGTCAAGTGCGACGAGTGCGAAATGACCCTCGTGACCCTCGAAAAGACGCTCGACAGCGAAGCTCTCATCGCGTTTGCCTACGACGATATCTACTCGCTCAAATATTTCGGCGAGAACCTCAAGTCGGTCTGGAACAGCAGCGGCAAGACCATCGAAACAGCTATAACCGAGGCTCTCGGAGACTACGATAAGCTCTACGAAAAGGCGGTCGCCTTTGACGATAAGCTCTATCTCGACGCGGTCAGAGCCGGCGGCGAAAAGTACGCCGAGCTGCTCCAGCTCGCGTTCCGTCAGGCGATCGCGGCTCACAAGGCGGCTCTCGACAAGGACGGCAAGCTGATCTTCGTCTCCAAGGAGTGCTTCTCCAACGGCTGCGCGGCTACGGTCGACGTCAGCTACCCGTCGATACCGATGTTCCTCATCTACAATCCCGAGCTCGTGCTCGGCATGATGCGCCCGATCTTCAAATACGCCGAGAGCGACGCGTGGAGCTTCGACTTCGCGCCCCACGACTGCGGACAGTATCCGCTCGTCAACGGTCAGGTCTACGGCGGCAACGCGCTCAAGTATCAGATGCCGGTCGAGGAGTGCGGAAATATGCTCGTCATGATGGCTGCCTACTCGATCGCCAGCGGCGATTTCAGTTATGCCGAGAGCAAGCTCGACATTCTCAAGATGTGGACGACCTACCTCACCGAGAACGGCTCAGACCCGGCAAATCAGCTCTGCACCGACGACTTTGCCGGACACCTCGCGCACAACTGCAACCTCTCGCTCAAGGCTATTTCGGGAATCGCGGGAATGGCTATCATCTGCGACAAGCTCGGACTTAAAGAGGACTCGGCGCGCTACTTTGACGAGGCGAGAAAGATCTCGATAAACTGGCTGCTCCGCGCTTCGAACGGCGACGGCAGCTACCGTCTCGCCTTTGACCGCAAGGGTACGTTCAGCATGAAGTACAATATCGTCTGGGACAAGCTGTTCGGCACCAAGCTGATGCCCGCCGACGTATTCGAAGGCGAGGTATGGTCAAACCGCAGATACTTCAAGCCCTACGGTA
Organism: uncultured Ruminococcus sp.; assembly: GCA_902766575.1. Classification (GTDB taxonomy): domain Bacteria; phylum Bacillota; class Clostridia; order Oscillospirales; family CAG-272; genus Flemingiibacterium. Next base: position 23,305 of record CACXED010000087.1, read on the forward strand.
TGCCGCTCGACAACCGCGCCGACTACACAAAGTCCGACTGGCTCGTCTGGACGGCGACGCTCTGCAAATCGAAGGCTGATTTCGAGAGCTACGTCGCGCCGCTCTGGGAGGCTTACAACGCGATGCCCACCCGCGTGCCTATGACCGACTGGTACTTCACGACGACCTCGGCGATGCGCGGCTTCCAGCACCGCTCGGTAATCGGCGGTCTGTTCATCAAGCTGATGGAATACTACAGGACCGTAAAGGTTTATTGATCGAAACTCCCCGCTCCGAGCGGGGAGTTTTCTTTGCAGAGCACTATATATCGAAAAAATCCGCGAGGGTGTTGACAGATTTTATAATATTATGATATAATTTTTATGAGCTTACACAAAAGCTCATATGCTCAAAAAATTATAGAGGTGAAAATCAATGAAAAAGCAGCTTCGTCTCTGCGCGGCTTATCTTTTGTCGTTTAGCATGGTATTCCCGGTTCTCGCCGCCGACGGCGACGCCGCGGAAAGCAGAGTCTCCGAGCCGGCTCCATTCTCCGATATCTCCGGTCACTGGGCTGAGGACGTCATTACGAGATGGCAGAGCTCGGGAATCGTCAACGGCTATCCCGACGGCACCTTCAAGCCCGATAACCCGATCACCCGCGCCGAGCTTGCGAAAATTATCACTCTGGCGTTCGGACTTGAGGACAAGACCGAATCGGCTCTTACCGATGTGGACCCCGGAGCGTGGTACTATGAGTATGTCCTGACGGCGATAGACTACATTCCCTCCTACAGCCCTCCGGACGCCAACGAGATCACGAATGCCTATCGTTTTCTCGAAAAGGGGACCTTCCTGCCGGAAAATCATGTTCTGCGCTTTCACGCCGCGGAGACCTTCTCGCTTCTGAAAACCGTGCGCGACGGAACCGAGGTCGAAAAGCCGTCGATTCAGGATATTCATTATGAGCTCATCGGAGTCTATAAGGATGCCGAATTTTATAACCTCTACGCCACGATGCACGGTATCCCTGAAAATGTAGTCAGATTCCAGACCTATCCGTGGCTCGCGTACAAGCTCGGGATCATGGAGGGCGCGCCCGGAGAGGACGGCAATTATTTCCTCCCGTATAATTCTCTTACCAGAGCAGAGGTGCTGACGATCCTCGACCGTATTCTTGAGCCGGAAAATATTTCGTAAAACTATTGCATTTTTATCCGAAACAGTGTATAATATTCCTGTGAAAAATCTTATACCACAAATCAAAGGAGAAAAATCATGGTATACGGACTTCAGATGTACAGCGTCCGCGACTTCGCGCAGAACGACCTGCTCGGCACGCTTAAAAAGGTCGCCGAGATCGGATACAGGGATATCGAGTTCGCCGGCTTCTTCGGCAACAGCGCCGAGGCTATCAGAGCTACTCTCGACGAGTGCGGTCTCGTCTGCAACGGAACTCACACCGGTATCGGCGAGCTTGACAACGACTTCGCCGCAGCCGTTAAGTTCCAGCACACGATAGGCAGCACAAACTTCATAATCCCTCACGCCGACACCTCGACAAAGGAAGCGGTCGATATCCTCATCGAAAAGCTGAACAAGTATCAGCCGATGCTCGCCGCCGAGGGAATCAAGCTCGCGTTCCACAACCACAGCGGAGAATTTCTCCCGAACAAGGACGGTATTATCCCTCACGAGGAGATGCAGAAGCGCACGAACATCGAGTTCGAGATCGACACCTGCTGGGCTTACGTCGCCGGACGCGATCCGGTCGAGGTCATCACCACTCTTAAGGACAGAGTTCACGTTATCCACTTAAAGGATATCATAAAGAACGCTGAGGGCAAGAACGAGGGACGCGCGCTCGGCGAGGGCTCGGCTCCGGTCGCCGCTGTCTACGCCCGCGCAAAGGAACTCGGCATGAGAATGGTCGTCGAGAGCGAAAACCTCAATCCCGACGGACTGTCCGAGGTCACCCGCTGCATGAACTATCTGCGCTCGCTCGAAAAATAATCCGCGCGTCTGAGATATAGTGTGATATGAAAGACATCTCATACCTTACCGACGGCTATCAGGCGAAAATCGACGATATCAACCGGTTCGGAGCGCCGCTCAATTTCGTTTTCATAACCGACCCGCACAACCGGATGAACGAGCATTCCGTAAAGCACAATTGCGTTCCGGGGCTGACCGAATACGAATATGCGGTCGATACGGTGCGGTCGATTCAATACATATTGGACAGATGCCCGGGTATCGGTATGGTAGTGAACGGCGGAGATATGGGCAACGACTATCACCGCGACCCAAAGGTAATCCGCCAGACGCAAAAGGAATATATGGACGCCCTATATGAGCTGTCCGTACCGGTTCATTCCTGCGTGGGCAATCACGACAACGCGCTCGGAGCCTGCACCGACCGTGGCTGCGACAACCGGGAATATGTCATTCTTCCCGACGAGATGCATAAGCTCTGCATGAAATACAATCCCACCGAAAACAACTATTACTATATTGACGTTGAAAACACGGACTACCGGTTTGTATTTTTAGACGTCAGCGACGGCGACTACAGGCAGGACAAAAACGGACAGTATCAGGGCTGGATGTACGCGGTTTCGGATAAGCAGGTCAAGTGGTTCAGAAACGAAGCTCTGAATACCGACAGAAATATAATAGTATTCTGTCACGGTCCGGTATGCAACGACGGCATATACGGCTCGGAAAACTATCCTGTTGGAATCAAACCGTATTACGACCTGATAAACGGGCCGAGCATACATCACGCGATGAAAAGCGCGCCTAACGTCGTCTGTCATATAGCGGGTCACGTCCACTATGACAATATGCTCTACGACTCCGGAATACTGACGGTAACAACTCAGTCCGCGTGCGCGTGGGCGTGGTGTCCGTCCTGCCCGGAAAGAAAGATAGGGACGATAACCGAAGCGGCGTTCGACGTCTTTTCGATCAAGGGCGATGTGGTAAAGATCACACGCTTCGGCGCAGGCTATGACAGAATGGGCGCGCTCCCGAAATTAAAGAACAAATAAAGTCAGAAAGCCGACAAAAGCCTGTACTAAGAGCTTTATGACCGGCTGTAAATATAAAATCATAAGGAGAAAAAATCATGGAATACGGACTTCAGATGTGGAGCGTCCGCGACGCTTCCGAAAAGGATCTCGCAAACGCTCTCAAGAAGGTAGCCGAGATCGGCTATAAGTACATAGAGTTCGCCGGCTTCTTCAACCATCCCGCAGAGGAAGTCAAGGCTATGCTCGACGAGTACGGACTCATCTGCAGCGGTACTCACTCGGGTCTCGGCGACCTCGACAACGACTTTGCCGGAACGGTCAAATATCACAAGACCATCGGCAACACCAACTACATACTCCCCGGCGCTCCGTGGGACACCAAAGAGGCTCTCGATTCCACCATCGAGAAGCTCAACAAGTACAAGCCGATGCTCGCCGCTGAGGGCATCACCCTCGGCTATCACAACCACGACGGCGAGTTCAGACCCAACAAGGACGGTCAGATCGCTCACGAGGAGATGGAGAAGCGCACCGACGTCAACTTTGAAATCGACACCTACTGGGCTTTCGTCGCCGGACGCGATCCTATCGAGACCATCACCCGTCTCAAGGACAGAGTAAATGTCATTCACCTCAAGGACGGCACTCTCGATAAGCACGGCAAGGCGCTCGGCGAGGGCGAAGCTCCCGTTGCCGCAGTCCGCGCCAAGGCTATCGAGCTCGGTATGCGCATGGTCGTCGAGAGCGAGGGTCTCCAGCCCACCGGTCTCGAGGAGGTCGCGCGCTGCATGAAGTTCCTCAGATCGCTCGAAAAGTAATTTCTTAACAGCAAAACGCTCCGGAAAGCCGTTCGTCGGTCTCCGGAGCTTTTTTTATTTCTGCAGCCTTTCGCTTCTGAACTTTGCGGGCGTAACTCCCATCGCGCGCTTGAAGTAGACGATGAAATGCGAGCAGTCGGTGAATCCCGAGGTAAAGCAGGCGTCGGTCACCGACTTCCCCTCTCCGAGCATCCGACGCGCCTCGTCAAGCCGGACGTCAGTCAGATAGCGGTAGGGCGACGTGTGCAGCCACTCCTTGAATATCCGCGAAAGATACGAGGCGCTGATCCCGAACCGCCCGGCTATCGTCCCGACCGAGTCTATCACGGCGTAGTCGCTGTGGATATAGGCGAGGATCTCGGTCAGCAGTGGAGGAGCGGCTCCGAGCGGTCTGCCCGCTCCCTTTCGCGCGGCGCAGAGCTCGTGAAGCAGCTCCATAATCGTGATCCTCAGTCCCATCATGCGCTCGGGCTCCATGCCGAGGTATTTCTGATAGCGCTCCAGCCTTGCCAGCATCGCGTCGCGTTTTGGCGCTTCAAATGAGATCACGTTGGGATATCCCCGGCGCTCGAACAGACGCTCGATAAGCTCGCCGTCCGGGAGATAGGGGATCAGCGCGGGATTTATCAGCAGATAATAGCGGATATAGCGGCTCGGCTCGCTCTCAATGCCCATATGCCGGTCGCCGGGAGCAAAGAGTATGCAGTCGCCGGGCTCAGCCTCGAACACTGTATTTTCGCTCATGAATTTCCGGCTGCTCCTGAGGTGGACGATGATCTCGTAATAATCCTGCGTGTGCGTATTCATGCCGTAGTTGATGTGATAGGAGTCGTTGTAGCTGTAGAGCATCTGCCACTCCATCGGCGCATTTGGAACAAAATCGACCTTTATCTGTCTGAACTGACGCCCGACAGAGTTCATTACCATCCCTATGGTCGTATGGCAGTTGGGCGCGCTGAAGCCGCTGTTCACGATTTGCATATTATCACCCGATCTCAAGCTGTTTTTGCATAGTAATATGCCGTTTGCTATATTATAATATAATTATAGCACATATATCGAAAGCAGTCAATAATTTAGGGCAACACCGCACAATTCTAAGTGCGCAGGATGCGCAGGACTTGCTTAGCAAGTCCTCAGATTCTTTCGTCAGACACAGTAAAAATCCGCAGGCAGGGTACCGCCCCTGTCAAGGATTTTTGCGAAGTATGGCGGAAAAGATGCAAGCAGATGCGTGCTTAAGGCGTGAGCCGTGAATTGTGCGGTATTGCCTTAAGAAAGGATGGTAACAAATATGTACAAAAAGCGATCTCTTGCAGCTATACTGGCAGCCGTTCTGCTTCTCGCGTCCTGCGGACAGTCGGGATCGGAGTCGGACGTCACCTCTCAGGACACCGGCGCGCAGACCTCAGCCGAGCAGACCACGGCAGACTATCTTTCGACGATAGAGGCCTTCGATTTCGGCGGAGAGCCTTTCCGCATCGTCGTCAACAGTATGTCCGACCGTCCGAACCTCCACGAGGAGGAGCACACCGGCGAGGTCATCAACGACGCTATGGTCGACCGCGACCGTAAGATCGAGGAGATGTTCAAAACCAAGCTCGAATACACCGCCTACGAAGCCCGGCTTGAGCTGAGCGCCGATCTCAGAAGGCTCATCAGCGCCGGAGACGACGTATACGACGTTATCATCACCACTCCCTACGAGGGCATCAACGTCTTTGCGCTGAACGGTATGCTGTCCGACCTGTCGTCGATCGGCACGCTCGACCTCTCAGCCGACTGGTGGAGCGCTTCGATGAACGAGGCTATGACTCACAACGGCAGGACCTACGCAACCGCCGGACCGATGGCGCTCTGCTACTGCTACTCGCCCTATGCGTTCTTCGTCAATCTGAATATGGCTGAGGACTATGAGCTCCCAGACGTTTACGAGCTGGTCAGAAGCGGAAAATGGACTCTCGACAGCATGACCTCGATGATGAAGGGCATCTCCGAGGATCTGAACAGCGACGGCGCTATGGGGCTTGACGACCGCTACGGACTCGTAACGACCCTTGAAGCCGGAAAGGCGTTCTACCTCGGCTGCGGTCAGCGCATGGCGGTCAAGACCGACAGCGGCGCCGAATTAAAAATGGACGGCAAGTCCGCTATCGACGTGCTCGAAAAGCTCTCGTCGATAATGATGACCGACGATACGATCTGCGCCGACGGAAAGATTTCGGGCATGGGCGCGACCTCCGACGCAAAGATCAGGTTCTTCCTTGAAGCAAGAGCGCTGTTCACCGCGTCGCCGCTCCAGTGGGGAGTCATCAACTTCCGCGACATGAAGGACGATTACGCTATCCTCCCCTATCCCAAGTACGACGAGGCTCAGGACAGCTACTACACCCATATGAACTCCTATTTCCCCTACGGAATCGCGATTCCGATCACCAACACCCGTCTCGACGAGACCGGAGCGGTGATGGAGGCTATGGCTTACCTGTCGCAGACCACTATTCTCCCGAAGATCAACGAGGTCGTCTTAAAAGAGAAGATCGCCCGCGACGAGGATTCAAAGGAGATGCTCGATATACTGTTTGAAAACGTCATAATCGACCTCAACACGATATTCGACTTCGGCGGCTCGGCGAGACTGCTTCGCAGCTTCGCGGTCGGAGAGTCGGAGAATTTCGTATCCTCCTATGCGTCGAAGAAAAGCGTCGCCGAGGCGGATATGCAGGCAATGTTCGAAGCCTATGAAAAGCTCGGCTGAGCTTAATCACCCGGAGGAATCAATTCAATATGCTAAACCGTTATCGCACACTTCTCAAGAACTGGATACGCTCGCAGCGGGAATATATCGCGTCGCCCGCGGATCGTCCTGACCTCGCATTTTACGGCACCGGAACCGACCGCTGGGGAATCCAGACCCACATGAAGGGCTTCTCAGCCTTTGCGGTCATCGCCGCCGACGACGAAGCCGGTCACGAGGACTGCGGCTATACGCAGTCGGAGCTGATCGAGCTGTCGCTGAAAATGCTCCGCTTCACGCTTGAGTCGCATATCACCGGCTCGTATCACTGCATGGACGGCGAGAGCGCGCACTGGGGACACCACTGGCTCGCCGCGCTGGCGACCGAGCGTATGCTCCACGGCGTCGACGCGCTCTGGCAGTACCTGACCGACGGCGATAAAAAAAGACTCCGCGAGGTACTGCTCTCCGAAGCCGACTATCTCGTCGACGAGCGGGCTGTCGAGGCGAACGAGATCTCGCCGAACGTACCCGAGTCGAACCTCTGGAGCGGAGCGGCTCTGCACAGAGCGGCTCTGATGTATCCCGACGCTCCGCGCGCCGACGAGTACAGAGCTCACGGCACAAAGCTGCTCTTAAACTCGATCTCGGTGCCGTCGGACAGAACGTCGGATAAGCTCTACGCCGGAAAGCCGATGTCCGAGTGGTTCGTCGGAGCCAACTTCTTTGAGGAATACGCGCTGAATCATCACAGCTATATGAACGTCGGCTACATGGTGATCTGCCTTTCGAACATGGCGATGTTCCACTTTGCCTGCAAGCGGATGGGAGTCGAGGCTCCGCCCGAGCTCTATCATCACCTCGCAGACCTCTGGAAGCTGGTGCGCACCTTCATTTTCGACGACGGCAGGCTCTACCGCATCGGCGGAGATACCCGCGTGAGATACTGCTACTGTCAGGATTATCTGACCCCGGTGCTGGCTCTGGTGCGCGACGTGCTCGGCGAGGACATGAGCTCCGAGGAATCGGGCTGGCTCTCGATGCTCGAGACCGAGACCGCATACAACGGCGACGGCAGCTTTCTCGGCGAGCGCTGCGAGCTTTTCCGCGAGCGCTCCATACTCTACTACACAAGGCTCGAGTCGGATCGCGCCTGCACGCTCTCTATGGTCTATCTCTGGCGGAAGCTCTATCCCGAGATCTTCACCCGACCGGCAAAAAAGGAGCCGAAATACAACCTCTGGGAGGGCAAATATCACGGCTCGTACTATGTGCGCGGGGAAAAGCGCATGGCGGCGTTCACCTGGATCTCCGCCGAGCGCCCGATGGGCAGCATAGTCCCAACCTCCGACAGCTCGATGGCTGAGTCGAAATTCAATCTCGTCAGCTTTGCAGACGGCGTAGGGATCTCGAACTTCTGCTCAATCGGCGAGCACGGCGGCAGGCTCATCGACGGCGGCTTCATCACGTCGGGCGCGCTCACCTACGTCACCGCCGGACTGCTCGAGGAGAACGACTCGCAGAACGAGAACGCCGAAAACCGACTTTTCTTCTGCGCTCTGCCCGACGACCGCACGGTCGTGACGATGCAGTATTGCCGGGCGATAAGGCGCTGCCGTCTGCTCAGCACTCAGCCGCTGAATTACAATCTGCCCAACGACATCTGGAACGGCGAAAAGCGGCTCTACGAAAGGAAGAACGGCTCGCTGACCATCGACGGCAGGCTGACCGTCACATCTGTCTACGGCGGCGAGGTCAGAGTGCGTCACAACGAGAAGCGCACTATCGGCGTCCAGCATATCAATATGCCAAAAATCAGCCTTACGAACACCTCGATCTACGGCGACCGGGGTATGCTGCGGGTAGATCAGCTGCTCATCGGCGGCTCGGACGACGCGGCTTGGTACGACGCGGGCTCGACCGTGTTCGACTTCGGAGCGGTGATCAGAACCGACGCTCAGCCGGCTGTGACCGAGAGCTTTTCCGACGGCGATATCCGCGCGGTAAAGGTTATCGGCGCGGACGATCGCCAGTACATCGCGGCGGTCAACTTCGGAGACGCGGAGTTTTGCTCGGAGATTTTCGGTGTGAAGCTCTCGCTCGGAGCGCGGGAATGTCGGCTTTTTGCGGATAGAATCGAGCTTTAATTAAAATTCAGACAAAACCGGGAGGAGCGCCCAAAGCGCTCCTCCCGTACATTTTTCGCTCAAAACGGCTTATTCGGCCAGAACGGTTATTCCGACGCCGTAGCGTCCGCTCCGCCTGCCAAAGAGCGAGAGCCCCGCGTCGTCGACCATTCTGAAGGTCAGTCCGAAGGAATCGCTCTCGAGCCCGAGCAGCAGCCGGGACGGGATATTCACATCGCAGAGATAGCCGTAGCTTCCCGCTTCGTCGAGCTCGTCGTCGGCCGGCTGATAGTGGTGCGACAGCGCGCCTCTTGAGTCCGCCGGGCAGTCGGGCAGCAGAAGCTCCGCGAATCTTTCGCCGTTGAACAGCAGCTCGAGCCGTCCGGGATTTTTGTTCTCGTCGGTCTGCGGGAAGGAGTTCCGGTTCGCGCCGGGATCGCAGCGGTAGCCGAGCATATAGTTCATGTCGATCTTACCCTGATCGGCCCCGTTCGGGCGGTCGTGGGTCATAGCCTCTCTCGTCGACGCCTCGAATACGACTCTCAGTCCCGAACATTCGTCATAGCCGGGTATGTCCGCGAGCTTCACCTGCACGCTGAACTCTCCCGCTCCGAGCCCCGAGAGCTTCGCTCCGTCAATCGCAGGTATCGTCGTCTCAAAACCGCTCGTGAGCTGCTTCGGCTCGATTTCGAGCGCGTCGGGACGCTCGCCCTCGACGTCGAACAGCAGGCAGTTCGACATAATCCGCTCTCCGCCGTCGTAGAGCGACCAGCCGAGCTCGGCGATTCCGTCGTGCTCGGGGATCTCGAGCTTTATCGCTCCCGCCGGGAAGGTTCCCCAGCTTCTCCAGACGATAGAGTATTCTCCGCCGTCGGCGATCACGTCGCCCTTTATCGGGTCGCGGAGCTTCAGCTCCCAGACCACGTCGAGCACCGAGCCGTGCCGCCTGTCGGTGAAGCTCGAGCCGAACATCGGGATATTGACGAGATATCCAGCGCGAACTGTCGTCATCGGCGCGAAATCGGCTCCGAGGTAGTCCTGCGAGTGCAGATCGCGCAGGCTCGTGCCGTACTCCGAGTAGCCGAAGTCCTTGTCGCCGTTGTCGATTTTATAGAAGCCGTTGAACTCGTTCACGACGTCGTGGAACTCGGTGAAAACGAAGCCGCAGAGCCTGTCGTGCAGTCTGAACTCGTTGATCATATAGCGGTACTGCCACGAGATATCGCTGTCTCCGGCGTTGTTCTTGATACCCCAGACGTTGCCGCACTCGCTGTTCATGCAGGGAACGTCAGCCATCGAGTAGCCCTGCTTATAGTTCGCCTGCGAGCCGACATACGCTCCGGCGCAGAAGTCGTCGACGACCTTTTTGACCCGCTCGTAGCCGTTGCTGTAGAAATGCCATGTGTTGATATCGGTGACGGTATGGTCGCGGTTGCAGGGCGAGTTGTCCTCGACAAGGCGGGTCGGGTCAAGCTCCTTTGCCCGGCGCTGACAGCTCTCGACCCACTTTGCGGTCTCGGGGAGATAGGCGTTGCCCTCGGAGCCGTCGGGCTTTCTGACCTTTGTCCAGAGACCCCAGGTCTCGTTGAAGATTACCCAGCAGAAGGTCGACGGGTGATTGCGGTCGCGGAGTATCTGAGCCTCCATCTCGCGCTCGAACTGTTCCTTTACCGGCTCGGTCGGCTCGCCCCAGAAGCAGGGGATATCCTCCATTATGAGAAGTCCGAGCCTGTCGGCGTAGTAGAGCTTGAGCGGCTCCTCAGCCTTGATGTGGATCCGCGCCATATTGATGCCGATGCGCTTGAGCCGGAGGATCTCGTCGCGGCAGTCGCCGTCCGACGGGAGCGTGAAGAAGCCTTTCGGGTTGAACGACTGGTCGAGCACGCCGTTTATGAAATAGGGCTTGCCGTTGAGGGTTATGTAGCGGTTTCCGTGCTCGCCGAAGACGCCGCTGCCGATCTCGCGGATGCCGAAGTAGGTCGAGACGATATCGCTGCCGCCGTTCACGGTCAGAATGAGCCGTCCGTCGTAGAGCGCCGGGTTCTCGGGAGTCCAGAGCTCGGGGTTCTCGAGCCTGAATTCAAGCTCGGCGCGACGGTCGACAACTCTCGCCTGCGCCTTTATCCCGCCGAAGTCGGCGAGCAGAGTCCCGCCCTCCGAATGGGACGAGAGCTCGACCTCATAGCGTATCCTGCCGTCGAGCGAGGTTTTGACGAAGAAGCTCTCGATATACGCCTCGGGACGCGACTCGAGCCAGACCGTCTGCCAGATGCCGCGGGCGTCGCCGTAGCCCTGCTTGCCGTAGGTCTGGGAGCGCTCAGCCCTGTCGGTCGCGGAGACCTCAATGACGTTCTCCCCGACGAGATTCCAGAGCTGCGTGATATCGAACTCAAAGCGCGAATATCCTCCGCGGTGAGAGCCGACCCTCTCGCCGTTGATAAAGACCTCGCAGTCGTAGTCGACCGCTCCGAATACGATGAATATCCGCTCGCCGGACGGATTCCACGAGACCCGGCGGCGGTACCAGCCCTTCCCGCTGTGCGAGTCGGAGATCCCCGAGAGCGGGCTTCCCCACGGATAGGGGACGTTGATCGCAAGCTCGTAGGTCGGCGACTCAAACGAGAAATCCCACTCGCCGTTTAGGTTCAGCCACTCGCCTCTCGCAAAGGACGGATCGGGGAACATTATTTTTGTGATCATTTATTTTTCCTCCGAAATGAAGTTACATAAGTTCCATAATAATTATAAACTCTGCCGCCGCGGCTGTCAATAAAAAAATTTGCAGTTTGCCCGAAAAAATTGACAGGATCATTGACAATCGCCGCAGAGTGTGATATAATTCAGCTGCGGAGAATCATAATCCCGAGATTTACTAATTTAGGAGAAAAATATGAAGCCTATCGAAGAAGTCGCCGCAAAGCTCCCCTGCGAGCTTATAAAAAATCCCTCCGACCCGAAATACACAGACGAGCATATCCGGAAATTTCAGGGCTGCCCGACGATAGCCGTCACAAGAGGCGGTCGGATCTATCTCGGCTGGTACTCGGGCGGGACGCGCGAGCCGCATATCGAAAATTTCAACCTCCTCGTAAAGAGCGACGACGGCGGCGAGAGCTGGTCAAAGCCGCTGCTCGTGATACCGTCGAGCCGCGGGAGATTTGTCCACGCGCTCGATATCCAGCTTTTCACCGCTCCTGACGGACGGCTGTTCGTCTTCTGGGTTCAGAACAACACAAAGCCGATGGATTATCCCGGCGACGACGGAAAGCCGCTCTACACCGGCTGGGGAGTCGACGGAATAATCTTCAACGACTATATCCACGCGATGTGGGTCTCGGTCTGCGACGCCCCCGACGCCGACGAGCCGGTTTTCTCCGAGCCGCGCTGTGTTGACAAGGGCTTCCTGCGCTGCAAGCCGCTCGTGAAGCGCGACGGCGACTGGCTCTGCTTCAACTATGACCAGAGCTCCGACCGCTACGGCTACAGCATCTCAAACGACGGCGGAAAGACCTTTTCTCATCGCTACGGAGCGAAAAAGATTCCCACTCCCTTTGACGAGGCTATGGCTTACGAGAAGAAAAACGGCGATATCCGTATGCTCGCCCGGACGACGGATACCGGAGAGCTCGCCGAGTCGACCTCCCACGACGGCGGTCTCACCTGGGACGACGCGAAGAACAGCGGCGTCAGCAGTCCGAGCTCGCGCTTCTTTGTCTCAAGGACTCCGACCGGGCGGGTGATGCTCGTACACAACGACCACCGCTCAAAGCGCACCAACCTGACGGTAAAGCTCTCCGAGGACGACGGCGAGAGCTGGAAGTACAGCCGCTGTCTC
>CACXED010000088.1 GCA_902766575.1 uncultured Ruminococcus sp.
CGGCTCGAGGCAGTCACGTATGAGCTCGAGGACATCGCGCTGACGGCGGAGGGCTTTGCCGACGCGGACGGCGGCTCGTCCGGCGACCCGACCAAGCTGCTCGACAAGCTCGAATCGCGGCTTGACGAGATCGCAAAGTTAGAGCGCAGGTTCGGAGACACGATACCCGACGTGCTCGCCTACCTCGAAAAGGCGAAGTCTGAGCTTGAGACTCTCGAGGGCTCGGAGGAGCGGCTCGCCGACTGTGTCGCCGAGCGGGAAGCGCTGCTGCCGATCCTCTCGGCGCAGGCAGCCGAGCTGTCCGAGCGCAGAGCCGAAGCCGCGCGTCTGCTCGAGGGAAAGATAATCGAGGAGCTGTCCTATCTCGACATGAAGGGCGTGTCCTTTTCGGCAGGGGTCACAAGGCGCGCCGAGACGCCCGACGGCGCGGAGTTCTCGCGTCGCGGAGTCGACGACGTGGAGTTCCTCATCTCTACCAACAAGGGCGAGCCGCTCAAGCCGCTGGCTAAGATAGCCTCGGGCGGCGAGCTCTCGCGAATAATGCTCGCGATCAAGAGCGTTCTCGCCGACCGAGACCATATCGGGACGCTGATTTTTGACGAGGTGGATACCGGAGTCTCGGGAAAGACCTCGCAGAAGATCGGAATCAAGCTGCGCGGGCTCTCAAGGAGCGGAGGCGTGCAGGTGTTATGCGTCACCCACTCGGCGCAGATAGCCGCGCTCGCCGACAATCATCTGCTCATCGCAAAGCGCGAGACTGACGGCAGAGTTTCCACAAGCGTGACCCGTCTCGACGACGAGGGCAGAGTATCCGAGATCGCCCGGATCATGGGCGGGATCAACATCACCGATAAGCTGCGCGAAACGGCGCGCGAGATGCTCTCCGGGCTTCCGGACTGCGCCAAATGAATTTGAGGGAGAGTGTTAAATGAACCGCATAGGTCTTTTGGAGACACTGAGTCAGGAAAATATCGAATATTGCGAGAACTGTCCGCTCGCTCCCTACACGACCTTCCGGATCGGAGGTCCGGCGGGACTCGCGGTCTTTCCTAAAAGCTCCGGCGAGGCGGTAAAAGCGCTCGGAGCCGTCCGGAGCTCGGGGATGAGGTATCTCGTTCTCGGCAACGGGAGCAATGTGCTCATCGACGACGGGGGCTTTGACGGCGCAGTTGTGATACTGACCGGTATGCGTGCTTTCAGCGTCGGGAACGGCTTTATCACCGCCGACGCCGGACTGTCGCTGACAAGACTTGCGTCGATAGCCGCGGCAAATTCGCTGACCGGGCTCGAGTTCGCCTACGGGATACCCGGAACGGTCGGCGGAGGAGTCTACATGAACGCCGGAGCCTACGGCGGAGAGCTGGCGCAGATCGCCGTCTCGAGCCGCTGGTACGACATGGAGACCGGAGAGATCGGCGAATATTCCGGCGCCGAGCAGGATTTTTCATACCGGCACAGCGTCTATATGAATGACAGGAAGATAATTCTGTCGGCGACGTTCAGGCTTGCGCCGGGAGAACGGGATAAAATCGGCGCGGCAATGGACGACTATATGTCCCGCCGACGCGAAAAGCAGCCGCTCGAGCTTCCGAGCGCCGGGAGCGTTTTCAAGCGTGGGAACGGTTTTATAACCGCCAAGCTCATCGAGGACGCCGGGCTCAAGGGACGGCGGGTAGGAGATGCTGAGGTCTCTGAAAAGCACGCCGGGTTCATCGTCAACCGCGGCAAAGCGACCTCCGCCGACGTGCTCGGGCTGATCGAGGTCGTAAAGCGCGAGATCCGCGACAAATTCGGTAAGGATATCGAGTGCGAAGTCAGATATATCGGAAGTTGACCCCCGATCTGACCGGCAGTTTGAAACGAAATGAGGAAGAAAAGTGGAATTCATGATCATCACCGGAATGTCCGGTGCGGGAAAATCGCAGGCGGCCAACACACTTGAGGATCTCGGCTGGTACTGCATAGACAATATGCCGGCTCTGCTGATACCAAAGTTTGCCGAGATCTATTCGGCAACTCCGGCAAGGCAGGGCAAGGTCGCCTTTGTCGTCGATATACGCGGAGAGGTCGAATTTGAGACGCTTTTCGCCCGGCTCGACGAGCTCAAGCTCCAGAATTTCAACTGCCGGACTATCTTTATGGACTGCGCCGACGAGGTGATAATCAGCCGTTACAAATTCACGCGCAGGACGCACCCGCTCGTGGCTGCCAACGGGATCTCCATGACCGAGGCTCTGCGGCGCGAGCGTGAGCTGCTCACGGTCGCAAGGCTGCGCGCCGATTACGTCATCGACACGACCAAGCTGACCACCGCGCAGCTCAAGGAGAAGATCTCCGGCATCGTCCAGACCGGCTCGCTCAGCGAGCTGTTCGTCACCTGTATGTCCTTCGGCTTTAAGCACGGAGCGGCGTCTGAGGCCGATCTCGTCTTTGACGTGCGCTGCTTTCCGAACCCTTACTATTATGAGGAGCTTAAGGAGCACACCGGACTTGAAACTCCGGTACGGGATTTTGTATTCTCGCATAAGGAGACGAACGATTTCTGCGCCAAGCTCTACGATATGATCGACTTTCTCCTGCCGCTCTACGTCAAGGAGGGCAAGGCGCAGCTGATAATCGCGATAGGCTGCACCGGAGGAAAGCACCGCTCGGTCGCGATAACCGAGGCTCTCGCGTCGCATATCCGCGACGGCGGCTACCGGACGGTCACGATCCACCGCGATATAACCAAGTAAAATGTCTTTCGCACACGAAACCAAGATCGGGCTCGTCTCGCTCGCGGAGGGACTGAAGCACGACTGCTGCCGCAGAGCCGGACTCTACGGAATACTTATCTCGGCGGGCGTTTTCACGCGGACAAAATGCAAGCTCGTCACAACCAGTCAGGAGCTCGCCGGGCTGACGATGAAATGGCTGCGCTCGCTCTGCGGGATAGACGGAAATCTCTACATCACCGACCGCAAGAGCGGCGAGGAGGACGAGCGCCGCGCTTCCAAGATCACGATACCGCAGAAAAAGGATCTCGACCGGCTTTTCAGAGTATTCGGCTACTCCCCCGACGAGCCGGAGACCGATATAAATACCGGTATGTTCAGATGCCAGAGCTGCCTTGTGTCGTTTGTCCGAGGAGTGTTCCTCTCGGCGGGGACGGTCACGAATCCCGAAAAGGGCTATCATCTCGAGCTGAGCCTGCCGACGCCCGAGCTTGCCGCAAATCTCGCCGCGCTGCTTTCCGAGAATGGGCTCGAGCTGAAGTCGACCGTCCGCAAGAACGAAAACGTGCTCTACTGCAAGGACAGCGAGAACATCGAAAACTTCCTCGCGTTCATCGGAGCCAATACCGCCGCCTTCACGATAATGAACAAGAAAATCGAGCGCGAGCTTCGCAGCGGAGCCAACCGTCTCGCAAACGGAGAGCTCGCGAATCTCGGAAAGACTGTCGCCGCTGCCGGAGACCAGATCGCGGCGATCAACGCGCTCAAAGCGTCGGGAGAGCTCGACCGGATGCCGGACGAGCTGAGAGCTACGGCGCTTCTGCGGCTCGAGCACTTCGACGCGACCCTGAGCGAGCTCGCCGCACTGCACGATCCTCCGATAACGAAGTCGGGAGTAAACCACCGGCTGAAAAAGATAATAAACTGGTGCGGGGAACCCCCGCGGGCATAGTCAAGCGGCGAGCCGCCGCTCCCAAAGTCAAGGCTCATACCTGCGCCGCCGGCGGAGTGTCTCCGCTCCCAAAGTCAAGGCTCGTACCTGCGCCGCCGTTAGTTTGCGGCTCATCAAACATACTGCGTCGCAGAAGTTACAATATAAAACAGCACACCTGATGCACATGGAGCAGTATAGAGCGAGCCGCACAAAGTTCAGCTCAAATTCACATGAAGCACAAATGATCAAGTCGCACTAAGAAAAGCTGCAATTCCCATGAAGCAGAACAGGGCAATAAGCACCGCACATCCACATAGCGTTTGCAGGGTGAGGGGAGCCAAGAGGGGGGAGGGGATTACTTTTGGCGGCTGAAAAGTACTCTCCTCCCCCCTCTTGACGGGGAACCCCCGCTGGCATAGTCAAGCGGCGAGCCGCCGCACCCGTAGTCAAGGTTAGTACCTGCTCCGCCGGCGGGGAGCCCCCGCTGGCATAGTCAAGGTTTATTCCTGTGCCGCCGCTTGTTTGCGGCTTATCAAACATACTGCGTCGCAGGCGACACTCCGCCGCCGTCGAAAGGGATGATTAAAAATATGAATTTCGTACATCTTCATCTTCACAGCGAATACAGTCTGCTCGACGGAGCCTGCCGCGTCGCCGATATCCCGAAGCGCGCCAGGGAGTGCGGACACACCGCCTGCGCGATCACCGATCACGGCGTGATGTACGGCGCGGTGCAGTTCTACGAAGCCTGCAAAAAAGAGGGAATCAAGCCGATTATCGGCTGCGAGGTCTACCTTGCGCGGCGTACCCGTTTTGACCGCGATCACGACGAGGACAGCCAGAGCTATCATCTCATCCTGCTCTGCATGAACACCGCCGGCTACCGGAATCTCATATACATGGTCACAAAGTCCTTCACCGAGGGCTTTTATTCCAAGCCGCGCATCGACATGGATCTGCTCGCCGAGCACTCGGAGGGGCTTATCGCGCTGTCAGCCTGCCTTGCCGGAGCGGTTCCGAGGGCTATCCAGACCGGAGACCTGAACCGCGCCCGCGAGCACGCGCTCAGAATGAAGGAGATCTTCGGCGGGAATTATTATCTCGAGCTTCAGGATCACGGCATTGAGGAGCAGAAGCGGGTCAACGCGGTGCTGGTGCGGCTCTCGCGGGAGCTGGGAATCCCCCTCGTCGCGACTAACGACGCTCACTACCTGAACCGCCGGGACGCCGACAGTCAGGCTATCTTGCTCTGCGTCCAGACCGGAAGCTGCATCACCGACGGCAGACCTATCGGCTTTGAGACCGACGAGTTCTACTACAAGACCACCGACGAGATGCACCGTCTGTTTGCGCACCTCGACGGCGAGGAGTTAGGCAGCCCGATAGAGAACACTGTCCGGATAGCCGAAAAGTGCAATTTCGACTTCGATTTTTCAAAGCTCTACCTCCCGGCGTACAAGCCGGAGGACGGCTCAAAGCCGGAGGACTATCTGCGCGCGCTTACCGAGGCGGGACTGAAAAAGCGCGTCGACGGTAGGAGAATAAATTTCGAAACTCATCCCGAGAGCGAGTATCGCGAGCGTATCGACTACGAGCTCTCGGTGATAAACCGCATGGGCTACGCCGAGTACTTCCTGATTGTGCAGGATTTTGTCGGCTGGGCGAAATCGCAGGGAATACCGGTCGGACCGGGACGCGGCTCGGGAGCGGGAAGCCTTGTGGCGTTTCTGATCGGAATAACCGATCTCGACCCACTCTGCTTCGGACTGCTGTTCGAGCGTTTTCTGAATCCCGAGCGGGTCAGTATGCCCGACTTCGATATAGATTTCTGCTATAACCGCCGCGACGAGGTCATCGGCTACGTCAGAAAGCGCTACGGCGAGGATCACGTCGCTCAGATCATCACCTTCGGAACGATGGCAGCGAGAGCGGTGGTCAGGGACGTCGGGCGCGCGCTCGGAATGTCCTACGCCGAGGTCGACGCGGTAGCCAAGTGCATCCCCCATGAGCTAGATATGACCCTCGAAACCGCGCTCGATTCGAGCCGCGAGCTGCGCTCTATGTACGACTCGGACGACCGGGTGAAGCGGCTCATCGACGCTTCAAAGGCGCTGGAGGGTATGCCTCGCCACGCCTCGACACACGCCGCCGGAGTGGTCATAACCGACCGCCCGGTCAGCGATTACGTTCCGCTCGCGGTGAACGGCGATATGCCGGTCACTCAGTTCGACATGGACACTGTCGCAAAGCTCGGACTGCTGAAATTCGACTTCCTCGCGCTGAGATATCTGACCATCATCTCCGACACCGAGCGCCAGATACGCGAGAGCGAGCCGGATTTCTCGGTCGACCGACTGCCGCTCGACGATCCGAAGGCTTACGAGATCATCTCTGCGGGGAACACCGACGGAATATTCCAGCTCGAATCGGGCGGTATGCGGCAGATGCTTATGAACTTAAAGCCCGACCGGATAGAGGATATCATCGCGGCAATCTCGCTCTACCGTCCCGGCCCGATGGACTCGATACCCAAGTACATCGAGAACCGCCGCGACCCGTCAAAGATCAGCTATGTGACGCCGGTTATCGCGCCGATACTCGACGAGACCTACGGCTGTATGGTCTATCAGGAGCAGGTCATGCAGGTCTGCCGGACAGTCGCGGGCTATTCGCTCGGACGCGCTGACCTCGTCAGACGCATGATGGCGAAGAAAAAGACCTCCGAGATGGAAAAGGAGCGGGCAGTCTTTGTCGAGGGCGCGCAGAAGAACAGCGTCTCCGCCGACGCCGCGAACACTCTCTTTGACGAGATGTCGGGCTTTGCGAGCTATGCGTTCAACAAGAGCCATGCGGCGGCTTACGCGCTGCTCGCTTACCGGACGGCATATCTAAAGAGCCACTACCCCTGCGAGTACCTCGCGTCGCTTATGACCTCCGTCACCGGAAACGCCTCCAAGACCGCCGAGTACGTCGCAGAGTGCGCGAGGTATCATATCCGCATCCTTCCGCCCGATATCAACGAGAGCATGACAGACTTCCACGCCTGCCGCGACGGCAGCGGGAGCTATATCCGCTTCGGACTGCTGGCGCTCAAGAACCTCGGAGAGGGCTTTGCCGAGCGTATAATCGCCGAGCGCGGCTCGGGCAGGTTCGAGTCCTTTGAGGATTTCATCGAGCGTATGTACTCAAAGGATATGAACAAGCGGCAGATCGAGGCGCTCATAAAATCGGGGGCTTTCGACAGCCTCGGCGTCTACCGCAGCCGCCTGCTGCTCTCCTACGAGCGGATCATCGACCACTATCAGGAGCGCAGCCGCACAAATATCGCCGGACAGCTCGATCTGTTCTCGCAGTTCGGCGGAGCGGTCAAGGCAGAGGGCTTTAAGTACCCGGAGGTTCCGGAGCTCTCTTTCCGGGAGAAGCTAAGAGTTGAAAAGGAGTGCTCGGGGATCTGCTTCTCGGGTCATCTGTTAGAGGACTACTCAAAGCACACGTCGAGCATAAGCTCCACTCCGATAAGCGAGATTTTGCTCGCGTTCGGTGAGGACGGGAACGGCGAATTCACCGACCGCCAGACGCTGACTGTCTGCGGAACGGTCTCGAAAAAGCAGCTCAAAATGACCAAGAACGGCGCTCAGATGGCGTTTCTGACCCTCGAGGACAATTTTGCCGAGATCGAGATCGTCGTCTTTCCAAAGGTATTTGAAAAATGCTCGGCGTTTCTCACCGACGATGCGGCGCTCGCCGTGACCGGACAGCTCTCGATAAAGGAGGAGGAGCCGCCGAAGCTCCTCGCGTCGGGCATAATCCCGCTTGTCGACAACGAGCATTTTCAGGAGAGACCCGAGCCAAAGCCCGAGCCCGGTCGCGTGAAATTCCACGTCGGAGCGGCTCAGCCGACGGAAAATCAACCGACGGCAAACTTGCCGATCCGGAACGCAAATCCTGCTACAGCCGTGCGTCAGGAATATAACCGTAGACTTGACAGCACCGCCGTCAGCCCGAAGCGGATATATCTCCGCGTCGACCGGGCTGACGAGAGCGACCGGAGCTTTAGTAAGGCGCTGAATCTTGTCAATATCTTCTGCGACGGGAGCTGCGAGGTCATTTTCTACGACAAATCGAGCGCGGAGTACAAAAAGATCAGCGGCATAGGACTTATGGCGACGCCCTTTGTGATCGGGGAGCTGAGATCGCTTCTCGGCGTGGAAAACGTCGTTGCGAAATGAGATTTTCAGGAGGCTGGAATGAAACGTAAAAAATCGGATAGACCCAAAAGCGAATACAGAGCCGTAGCCGCGTTCTCAAAGCTCGGCGCGCCGCTGTTCAAGGTGCTCTACTATGTTTTTATCGGAGGGCTGCTGCTGTCGGCGATAATCGCGCTGATAGTCTTTCTTGTCAACACCACGGTCGAGGATATGCTTCTGCCGCCGCTGATGAGCCTGCACGACGACGGATATTACTCCATCACCATCGGAAACGGCATCCGTATCGACACCGCCTACGAGAGAGTGACGCTCGCCGATATCAAGACGGTGATCTACGCCGAGCTCATAATGATCGGCGCGGTCTGCTGCATGATGGCTCCGGTGTCGCTGTTTCTGTCAAAGCTGATGGCGAGCATCGCGGCGGGCGACCCTTACAGACAAAAGAACGGACGCTACGCGATCTATATCGGGCTCTCGGTGATGGTCGGCTACAGCTTTGTGCTCTTTGCGAGAAGATTCTATAACTATCTGCTCGTCAAGACCTTTGTCGCCGACAGCGAGGCGATACACCTTTCGCTCGGTATAGACCTCGGCGGAGTGATCGTCGGACTTTTAATAATCTTCCTCGGGAATCTGATCGGACACGCCGCGGAGAAGCGCTCGGAGGAGACCGCGCTCGAAACCGCGGACAAGGCTGACGGCGGCTCAGAAATGTAAATTTTTTACGCCGCGCCCGATGTTCACAGAATATTCAAGTTGAGGGATTATAATTATAGAGGGACGGAACTTTTCCGCTCCCTGCTTCGTCTAAACAAGCAAAGCTGATTTCAAGGGGTGATTTTTGCAAATTGAACAGGAACGTCAAAAACAAGCCTCAGCGCGATAAGGTCGACTGGTCGCATGAGGTAGCCGGATCGGGTAAGCTCGCCGGAAAGATAATCGGACGGATCTTTTCTTACCTGCTGAACATACTGCTGACGGTATTTCTCGTCTGCTTTATAACCGGCATAATCGTCGGAACGGTCTTTGTCGTCTATGTCAAGAACAACATCGATCCGGAGGTCGATCTGGAGCAGTTCAGCGTCTCGAACTCAAACCAGACCTCGCGGATCTACTATATGGATTACGACTCGCTCGACGACCGCCAGAACCGCGTCGGAACCGAGATCGAGCTCGAGGATCAGCGTCTTTACGGCTCGGACAACAGCATCTGGGTCTCGTATACCAAGATACCCAAGAACCTCGTCAACGCCTTTGTCGCCATCGAGGACAAGCGCTTCTGGAGCCATCATGGAGTCGACTGGAAGTCGACGGCTTACTCGGTCGTTAACTACTTTATCCCGCTCGGACGCAACCGAGGCGGTTCGACAA
>CACXED010000089.1 GCA_902766575.1 uncultured Ruminococcus sp.
ATGCACAATACAGTCATTCAGTTGCTGTTTTAAGACATCAGCGCTGATTTACAAGGAGAGCTGGTAAAATTTATGAAGCTACAGCAATACAACGAGCGGCATTGCTATGTCAATTTCGTTGACGATAATCCATTTCTTTTCATCGAAGCTGCGGGCGTTACCGAGCCTGACCCGAGATATCGCATTTCATATACAAGAAAAATGAGTATGACGATTTTAGAGTACGTTCAGACCGGAGTCGGATATGTGCAGTATGGCGGCAAAATCTATCGGCTCTCGGCAGGCGATTTCTGCATAATGCGCGCCGGAATTGACAATTTCTGCTACTATTCCGACAAGGATACGCCCTACCGCAAGCTCTGGTTCAGCGGCTGCGGCAAATTCATGGATTCGATACTCGACCTGTACGACATCCCCGTAGACGTAACCATAATCAACGCCCCGAGCGTCGAGCCCCGCTTCAAGCGTATAATCGACGAGCTCTACCGCTTCGGCTTCATCGAGCAGAATATCGTCTCGTACCTCTCGGAGCTTTTCTGGCAGCTCAAGCGCTCCGAGATCGTCAGACCCAAGCCCGACCCCGCCGCGCAGATTCATGCCTACATTGATTTCCGCTACTCAAAGATCGACGATCTTTCCGATATCGCCGGGCTTTTCAGGATCACCGAGCGTCAGCTGACGCGGATTTTCACCGAAGTCTACGGCATAACTCCGTGGGCTTACGTCATCGACTGCCGTCTCAGAGCCGCCGCCGGGATGCTCGTCTCCACGGAAATGAAGATCTCGGAGATCTCAGGAGCCTGCGGCTACAAATCAGTCTGGCACTTTGACCGCGAGTTTGCAAAAAAATTCGGCTGCTCTCCGTCCGAATACCGCAAGAGCCATAAGCCGGAACTGCAAAATAATTCCGACGGTACTTGTTTTCGGAGATAAAATGTGATATAATTATTTCAGAAATCCTCGGGAAAGGGGTGTTTTCGTGTCGAGGCTTATCTTTCACGTCGACGTGAACAGCGCGTTTCTGTCGTGGGAAGCCGCGCGCAGAGTACGCGAGGGCGGCGAGGATCTCAGGCTGATTCCCTCGGCGGTCGGCGGAGACCCCGAAAAGCGCACCGGAGTAATACTCGCAAAGTCAATTCCGGCGAAGAAATTCGGCGTCACCACCGGCGAGCCGGTCGCGTCGGCGCTCCGCAAATGCCCCGGGCTGATTCTGGCAAAACCGGATTTCAGGCTCTATATGCGCTGCTCGCGGGATTTTATGGCTATCTGCCGGGAATACGCGCCAATTGTCGAGCAGTACTCGATCGACGAGTGCTTTCTCGACCTCAGCAATACCGAGCTGATATATCCCGACCCGGTCGCTCTGGCGAACACGATCAAGGACAGGATCCGCGACGAGCTCGGCTTCACGGTCAACATCGGCATATCGTCGAACCGGCTCCTTGCCAAGATGGCGAGCGACTTTGAAAAGCCCGACCGCGTACATACTCTTTTCCCCGACGAGATCGAAGCAAAGCTCTGGTGTCTGCCGGTCAGAGCGCTCTTTTCGGTAGGAGACTCGACGGCGGATCGGCTCGAACGGGCTTCGATACGGACGATAGGTCAGCTCGCGCGCTGCGACCTCGAAACGGTGCAGAGCCTCGTCGGCGCAAAGCCCGGTCGGCAGATTCACGACTACGCCAACGGCATCGACGACTCGCCCGTCACCGCCGAGGAGAGCGAATCGAAGTGCTACAGCATCTCAACGACCCTCGCCGAGGATATCACGAGTCATGAGGGCGCTTATCGCGTGCTTCTGGCGCTCGCCGACAGCGTCGCGTCGAGGATGCGCGCCGACAGCTTCATGTGCCGGTGCGTCTCGGTCTCTGTCCGGACAAACAGCTTCAAAAACCGCTCGCATCAGCGGAAAATCGAGTCGACCGACATCACGAGCGAACTCTACGACGTCTCAAAGCGGCTTTTCGACGAGCTATGGGACGGCAGAACGCCGCTCAGACTGCTCGGAATCTCTCTCTCCGACCTGACGCGCGAGCGAATGGTTCAGCTCTCGCTCTTTCCCGACGAGAAAGCCGAGGAAGCCCGCGAGCGCTCGCGAAAGCTCGACCGCGCCGTTGACGATATCAGACGCCGCTTCGGAGCGTCGACGATCGTCCTCGGAGTTCCGCCCGACGCCGAGGTGGGCAGAAAATACAAGGCTCAGCTCGGCATTTCAGACAATAACGATAAAGATTAAGGAAGAAAAGTTATGGCAAACAGATTCTACCCTCATTCAAAGGACGAAAATTTCCGCGAAATTTTCAGCTCTCCGACCGCCGAATACCGCGCTATGCCCTTCTGGGCCTGGAACTGCCGTCTCGACCCGGACGAGCTCGCGGCGCAGATCGCGTACTTTCCGAAAATGGGCTACGGCGGCTTCTTCATGCACCCGCGCTCGGGGCTCGACACGAAATACCTCGGCGAGGAGTTCTTCGGCTGCGTCAGGCGCTGCGTAAATGAAGCCGAGCGGCTCGGGCTCAGAGCCGCGCTCTACGACGAGGACCGCTATTCCTCCGGACCCGCCGGAGGGCTCGTGACCGCCGATCCGGAGCTGCGAGAGCGCGTGATGCTCATCGTCCCGGCTGATACCGAGCGTTCGAACCCCTCGGATGTTCTGCTCGGCAGCTACGATATCGAGCTTGGCGAGAGCGGCTGTCTTTCCTCCTGCAAGCCCGGTGGCAGCGGCTGGAAGCTCATTTCCACAACCGAGAACCGCGAGTTAGTCGGCTGGTGGGGAGGCGACGAGAGCTTCATCGACACGCTGAATCCCGCCGCTTCAAAGCGCTTCACCGAGCTCGTTCACGAGCGCTACAAGTCCGAGGTCGGCGATAAGTTCGGCAGCGCCTGTCCGGTCATATTCTCGGACGAGCTTCAGCACGCGCCGACTCCGCCGCTCGGAAATTCGGGCGATAAGCGCGCCGTCCTGATGTATACGCCCCGCCTTTTCGACGAGTTCGAGCGCCGATTCGGCTATTCGCTAAGGGAGCGGCTGCCCGAGGTTATCTGGAACCGCGCCGACGGCGACCGGAGCGTCAGATACGATTATCACCGTCTGGTCTCCGAGCTGTTCTGCGAGAGCTATTCTCATATCCTCGCCGACTGGTGCAAAAATAATCGGCTGCCGATGACCGCTCACATGAGCTGCGAGGAGTCGCTCGCCGGAGAAATCCTTCGCGGCGGAGATATCTTCGCCTGCCTCGGAGAGTTCGAGATACCCGGTGTAGACGTGCTCGGCGGGACAAACGGCTGTCCGCTGACCCTGCTCAGAGCGCGTTCGGCGGCGCGTCAGCTCGGACGCGAGGGGGTCATGAGCGAGCTTTACGGCGTAACGAGCTGGCTGTATCGTTTCCGCGACTACAAGCGCGAGGGAGATTTTCAGGCGGCGCTCGGTATCACGCTGCGCGTGCCGCATCTCGCGTGGGTCAGCATGGCTGGCTCGGGAAAGCGCGACTACGCCGCGTCGATCGGCTATCAGTCGACCTGGTGCGAAAAGTACAAGCTGCTCGAGGATCATTATGCGCGGCTCGCGTCGGTGCTGACCCGCGGAAAAGCCGCCGCAAGAGTTGCGGTCGTCCATCCGGTCGAGTCGGCGTGGCTGCTATACGGTCCCGACGATCAGGACAAGGCAAGACGCGACAGGCTCGACGCGAACTACCGCGAGCTGCTCGAAAAGCTGCTGCGCGCGCACATCGAGTTCGATCTGCTCTCCGAGTCGCTGCTCGAAAAGACCGGCTGCGATTACGATACCGTGATAATCCCCGATTCGCTCAGACTGCGCGAAAGCACGCTTGAAGCGCTCTCGAGGGCGAGAAAGGTGCTGACCCTCTCCGAGACTGTCCGACCGGAGTTTGCCAAGGTCTGCACGCCGGAGACGCTGATGTCCGAGCTGGAAAGTCCGGTCTCGATTAAGCTCGGCGGCATTGAGTGCGGCGATTACGTCTGCCAGCACCGCATCGACGGCGAGCGGCACTGGCTGTTCGTCGCGCCGTATGACCGTGCCGGAAATAACGATCGACTCGACGCAAAGGAGCTCGAAATCTCGCTCTCCGGCGAATATTCGGTCGAGGAGTTCGACACGCTGACCGGCGAGGTGAAGCCGCTCGGCGGCGAGTTCCGAGACGGCTCGACTGTCGTCGGAAAAGCGCTGTTCGACGACGACAGCCTGCTGCTCTGCTTCACGCCCGGAAAGCCGATCTCTCTACCGGAATCGGACGTGAGGTGCGAGTATACCGCGCTCGAAGCGCCGGACGAGGTCGGTTATGAGCTCTCCGAGCCGAACGCTCTGCCGCTCGATATGCCCGAGGTCTCGCTCGACGGCGGCGATTTCGGCGGGCGCGAGTATGTGCTGTTCGCGAGCCGCCGGGTCAGAAATCTCTGCGGTTATCCCAACGATCTGCTCCAGCCCTACAAGCGTCCCGATCTCCCGCCCGAGCACACCGTCCGGCTGAGATTTGAGATCGAGTCGGAGCTTGAAACAGATGCGTCCCTCGCGATTGAGTATTATGACGGGATTTCGATAGCGCTGAACGGCGAAAGCGTCGAAGCCCGTCCCGACGGCTTTTTCGGCGACCATGCGATAAAGACAATCAGTCTGCCGAGGCTCAGGGCTGGCAGAAATGTTCTCGTTGTCAGCCTGCCGTTCGGGCTGAAAACCACGCTCGAGCCGATGTATCTGCTCGGCGAGTTCGCGGTTGGAGAGTA
The DNA here is from genome assembly GCA_902766575.1 of uncultured Ruminococcus sp. Classification (GTDB taxonomy): domain Bacteria; phylum Bacillota; class Clostridia; order Oscillospirales; family CAG-272; genus Flemingiibacterium. Next base: position 4,738 of record CACXED010000089.1, read on the forward strand.
TCTGAAGCTCGGAAAGCTGCCCGAAAAGCTCCGCTTCTGCGACATCGCAAAACAGGGTCTGCCATTTTACAGCGGAAATATTACCTACATTCTGCCCGATCTCGGTAAGGTGCGGGTTCAGGCTGCCGACTCCGCTGCGGTTTACACCGAGGTCAACGGCGAGCCGCTCTGCTTTGCGCCTTTTGCCGCCGATACCGACGGCGAGCTGCGCATAACCGTCATGCCGGGACGGCAGAACACCTTCGGGCCTATCCACAATCTTCACAACAAGAAC
>CACXED010000090.1 GCA_902766575.1 uncultured Ruminococcus sp.
AAAGTCTGACGACAAGGAATATCAAAAATGCCTACGAACAACAAAAACAACAACAATCTGAGACGCTGCTCCTTCTGCGGTCGCACCGAGGATCAGGTCGAATTTCTCATCCCCTCTCCCACCGGAGCCACTATCTGCGACAGCTGCATCGACGCCTGCAATCAGATAATCTACGACCACGATCAGCTCGTCAGCGAGAGCGAGGGGCTTTCGCTCGAAACTCTCCCAAAGCCCGCAGACATCAAAAAGATGCTCGACGAGTACGTCATCGGTCAGGACGCCGCGAAAAAGGTGCTCTCGGTAGCGGTCTACAACCACTACAAGCGCATACTCAATATGCCTAAGCCCAAGCGCAGACGCCGCGGCGCGAATGTCTCCGACGAGGTCAGGGCTCAGGACGACGTCGAGATCCAGAAAAGCAACGTGCTCCTGATCGGCCCGACCGGAGTCGGCAAGACCTATCTCGCGCAGACCCTCGCAAAGGCGCTCAAGGTGCCTTTCGCCATCGCCGACGCGACGACGCTCACCGAGGCCGGCTATGTCGGCGAGGACGTTGAGAATATTCTGCTGAGGCTCATTCAGGCGGCCGATTACGACATCGAGCGCGCCGAAAAGGGTATCATCTATATCGACGAGATCGATAAAATCTCCCGCAAGAGCGAGAACCGCTCGATCACCCGCGACGTCTCTGGCGAGGGAGTTCAGCAGGCGCTTCTGAAGATCCTCGAGGGCACGGTCTCCAACGTACCTCCTCAGGGCGGACGCAAGCACCCGAATCAGGAGTTCATCCAGATCAACACCGAGAATATCCTCTTTATCTGCGGAGGAGCCTTTGACAAGCTCGAGGACCTCATCGCCGAGCGCAAGGGCAGTCAGATGGTCGGCTTCACCAGCGATATCAAGAAAAAGGACGAAAAGCTCGCCACCGGTATCTTCAAGGACGTAACCGCGCACGATATCGTCAAGTACGGACTCATCCCAGAGCTCGTCGGACGTCTGCCGGTCATCGTCTCGCTCGACAGCCTTGACGAAGCGGCGCTCGTCCGTATCCTCACCGAGCCGAAGAACGCGCTCATCAAGCAGTACAAAAAGCTCGTCGGTATGGACGGCGTTGAGCTCGTCTTTGACGACGACGCGATAAAGGCGGTCGCAAGGCTCGCCATCGAGCGCAACACCGGCGCGCGCGGACTCCGCTCGATCGTCGAGGGCATACTGATGGACGTAATGTTCGAGATCCCCTCCGATCCGAAGATAAAGAAGGTTATCATCACCGAGGCCGCGGTCAGAAAGACCGGAAAACCGATCTACTCAGCCGAATAAGCCTCCATGACCGAAAACGAGGAAGAAAATGTACGAGTATGAATCAGCTCAGCCCACAGCCGCGGCTGTCAGCCGTGAGGAAGTCACGCACTATACTCTCGACAATTTAATACTCATGTTCTTTGTGTTTTCGGTCACGGGATGGGTCTGGGAGGTCATCTACATCGCCTTTACCGAGGGCGTGGTCGCCAACCGCGGTATGCTTCACGGCCCGTGGCTGCCCATCTACGGCGGAGGAGGAGTGCTGATACTGCTTCTGCTCGGACGCTTCAAGCAGCACCCGGCGATTGTTTTCGTCCTCGCGACGCTGCTCTGCGGCACGATGGAGTACATGACCGGAATTGCCGTCGAGTTCTTCTTCAGATGCCGCTGGTGGGACTACAGCACAAAGTTCATGAACCTCAACGGTCGTATCTGCCTTGAGGGACTGATGCTTTTCGGCATATCCGGAACGGCGGCGGTCTGCAAGGGAGGCCCGGCGCTCCAGTCGGCGATAATGCGCATCGACCCGAAAATCCGAAAGGCGCTTCGGATAGCTCTCTGTACCATCTTCATCATCGACCTTGTTTTTTCGCTTATTTTTCCCAATATGGGCGTAGGCGTTACCTACGCGCTTCTGAAATAGCGGACGCGGAACCGTCGCTCCGCTTTCAAAACGGCGCGGACAATACTCGGATCAGAATCAGCACTGCCCGCACGGGCGGTGCTTTGCTTTTATTTTACCGAAAGGAGAAATTTTTATGTCAGAAAACGCAATAACGGCAGGCGGCGGCATCGAGCGGCTCGATCTGCCGGATATCATGAAGCCGACCCGCTCGGCTAACTTCACTACAAAGCTCGAAAACTGGAGCTGCGGAGATATTATCATCGTCCGCGCCGTTGCCGAAAACCTGACCGGAGAGTTCGGAAAATGCTTTGTCGGCGTCCGATTCTACATCGGCGACCGGGAGCTGAAAAACCGCTCCGGCAATCCTCGCGACGGTCAGTGCCAGTTCTACGAGCGCCATGTCCGCGAGTATGTTTTCCGCTTCATAATCCCCGACAGCGTGACCCGCGCGGAGCTTTTCGTCGAGTCGGCCGCCGACGCCGAGATCGTCATTCACCAGCTTCAGGTCTACACCGTCCCGAACAGTTTCCGCGGAGTCAGGAACGGCGGAGTGAAGTTCACCGCGCATCTCGGAATGTCGGGCTACGCGCCGAAAAACACGCTCGCGGCATTCACGCTCGCCGCCGACGCCGGGTACACCGAGTGCGTCGTGAATACAAATCTCACTGCCGATGGAAGATTCGTCGCGCTCCACGACGATACTATCGACGCCACATCGGACGGCAGCGGCGCGATCCGCTCGCTGACCCTCGAGCAGGCGAGAAGATACGACTACGACGGCTGGTTCGACCCGGTCTACCGCGGAGAACAGCTCCCGCTCCTCGACGACGTGCTTCGGCTGATGAGCCGCTGCGGTATGCGCCCGGTGATCCGGCTCGGCAATTTCGGCACAGATCAGGAGATCTACAATTCGCTCTGGGATATGATACGCCGTCACGGGCTTTCGGGACGCTGCACCGTCAAGGGCTTCGGCAGAAAGGGGCTCGAGTGCATGGCGCGCGCCGCCGGAAAGGGGCTTCGCTACGGCTACTGCTGCGGGCATCAGATGCCGGTCGAGCTTGACGATCTCATGTTCATAAAGGAGCTCGGCAGCGACGTCTATCTCGACGCCTGCGGACGCTTCCTCGACGAGCGCACGGTATTCGCGGCGCTCTCGCGGGATATTCCGGTAGAGGCGTGGATAATCAACGACTTTGAAAAGCTCGTCAGATTCTCCGACATGGGCGTGCGGGGCTTCACGACCGACTACTTCCCGATGGAGGGCTGTATGTTCTGATAAAAACGGACGGGATCATTCTCCCGTCCGTTTTCTTATTGAAGATCGGCTCTGACAGCTCCCGGGATCAGATTCCTCATCGGCTGATTCGGCGAGTTCAGAACCTGCTGCGCGTGGAACAGCGTAAAATCGTGCTTAAGGTCGCAGGCGAGGTAAGCTCCCGCCGCTCCGCCCCAGCCGAAGTCGGTGCTCTCCGAGCCGTCGAGCCTACAGCGCAGTCCGAGCCCGTAGCCATAGCCGTACTGTGTCAGCGGGTAGTACTTTATCCGCTTTTCGTCGAGCTGATTCTTCGTCATCATTTCAAGCGTCGAGGGCTTGAGGAAAAGCCCGGTTCGCCATCCCTCGAGGAATTTCATGTAATCGTCGACGCTCGTGACGCAGCCCGCTCCGCCGCTCTCGTACTCGCTGCCGATGCAGAAGCCGTTGCCGCCGCCGATCGGCTTGTAGGTCTTAGCCGCAGAATCGTAGCTGTACTGCTCGGCGAGCTCTGAGCGCTCGGCTTCGGTCGCGAGGAAAGTGGAATTTTCCATTCCGGCGGGCTCGAAGATATTCTTTTTCACATATTCGCCGAAACGCTCGCCCGAGATCACCTCGACCAGCGCGGCGATAACGTCGTGGCAGAGACTGTAGTTATAGCGCTCGCCCGGGTCGAACGCCAGCGGATCGCGCGCGAGGTATTTCATGACCTCGCGGGTCGGGCAGCGTCCGCCGGTCTCGCTGCGCGCGGCGCGAAGATTCTCGCTCCAGAGGTCGTAGGTCAGTCCCGCAGACATCGTGAACAGGTCGCGTATCGTGATTTCGCGCTTCGCAGGTCTGACCTCGCCGCCCTCGCGGACATTCATTGCGGAAAATTCCGGCAGATAGTCGCTAAGCTTATCTTCGAGCCCGAGCTTTCCGCGCTCCCAGAGCTGCATAGCCGCGGTGACGGTTATCGGCTTTGAGCAGGAGTAGACGTTATAGCGCTCGCGTCCGTTTATCGGCTTGGTTTTCGCCGCGTCGGAATAGCCCTCCATTCGGCGGTAGATCTCCTCGCCGTGAAGCCGCACGGATATGTCTATCGACGGCACTCCCATAGCGACAAATTCGTCGATGAGCGCGTCGAGTTTCTTTAATTTCATCGGTTTTGCCTCCTGAAGCAGAATATTCTGCTGTCTGCACTATTATATCACGGTGATGACTGCAAGTCAAGAGGAAAAGAAAAAGTCTTACCGAAGTAAGACTCTTAACTGGAGCGAGTGATGGGAATCGAACCCACGCGACCAGCTTGGAAGGCTGGAATTCTACCATTGAACTACACTCGCATTCTCGACTGCTTGAATATTATATCACAAACCTGAGTGTTTGTCAAGGGGTTTTCAAAAAAAAACTTGAATTTTTCGAAAAAATGTGCTATCATTTATATATCAAACGTAAAGGAGCCGCGCCATGCCTACTCAGACCGATACAAATCCCTTTCCCTACAGCGATTCCAACAAGCGCTACCACACCTTTGACTACTTCACCCGGCACAAATTCGGCGGAAAATGCGCCAAGCTCCCGGTCGACGGCGGCTTCACCTGCCCGAACCGCGACGGCAAGGTCGGATACGGCGGCTGCATCTACTGCTCGGAGCGCGGCTCGGGCGATTCCTGCTGCTCAGCGTCAACTCCGATCGGAGAGCAGCTCGACGCTCAGCTCGCCGCTCTGAGCCGGAAATGGCAGAACCCGCTCGGCATAGCCTACTTTCAGGCGTTCACGAACACCTACGCGCCGCTGCCTATACTGCGCGAAAAATTTGAAGCCGCGCTCGGACGCGAGAATATCGTCGGGCTCAGCATCGCGACGCGAGCCGACTGCCTGCCGCCCGAGGTCTGCGATTATCTCGCCGAACTCGCCGAGCGCACCTTTCTGACTGTCGAGCTCGGGTTGCAGACGATACACGACTCGACCGCGCGGTTCATCAACCGCGGACACGACTTTGCCGCATTTTTAGACGGCTATCTGCGTCTGCGCTCGGCTTCGGAGAAGATAAACGTCTGCGTACACCTGATCGACGGGCTGCCCGGCGAGGACGCGGAGATGATGCTCGACTCGGCGCGCGAGGTCGCAAGGCTGAAGCCGGAGCAGCTTAAGCTCCATCTGCTGCACGTCATCGAGGGAACGCGGCTCTGCGAGCTCTGGCGCGCGGGCGCGTTCGAGTGCCTGACGCTCGACGAATACGCCGATATCGTCGTCAGGCAGCTCGAGCTCATCCCGCCCGAGACCGTGATAGGCAGAGTCACCGGAGACGGACTTGCCGACTCGCTCGCCGCGCCGCTCTGGAGCAGAAAAAAGCTCGTCGTTATGAACACAATCGACAAACTGATGTTCGAAAGAAACACCTTTCAGGGCAGATTGACAGCCCAAAATGCCTGAAAAATCGCCTTTTCGGCACGTTTTTGTAAACTATGTACAAATCTCGGGCTGTTATTTTTACGCTCGCGTGTACAGTTTTTTTACACAGCCTATTGCAAATCGCTTCATTTTGGTGTATAATAGTCATCAGAGGCAATAATCGGATTTGATAATTTATTGATATACTACAAACTTTCATATAAATTTATTGATTCGCATCTGCGCTTCTTCCACCAAAACATGAAAAGGAGCTATTTACAATGGACAAGATCACAACCAAAAGTATCCGCAACGTATGCCTGATGGGTCACGGAGCAACCGGAAAAACCTCTCTTTGTGAAGCTATGCTTTACCTCGCAAAAGCAAGCGACCGTCTGGGCAGAACTCCTGAGGGAAATACCGTCAGCGATTTCGATTCCGAGGAAATCAGACGCGGCTTCTCGCTCTCGACCACCGTCGAGCCTTTTATGTGGAAGGACAGCAAGATCAACATTATCGACACTCCCGGATACCTCGACTTCCGCGGAGAGGTGCTCGAGGGTATCCGCGTCGCCGACTCGGCGCTCATCGTCGTCGACGGCAGAAACGGCATTGAAGTAGGAACCGAGCTCGCATGGGACTGCGCCGTCGAGGAGGGCATCCCGAGAGCCTTCTTCATCAACCGCTTTGACGACGGAGAGGCGCGCTTCAAGCGTGTATTCGACTCGCTGCGCGAGCGCTTCGGAGTCGCGGTCTGCCCGATACTTATCCCGATGATCGAGGGCGACAAGGTCATCGGCTTCCTCAATCTCATCGACATGAAGTCCGAGGTCTACGACAAGAACGGCGCTAATATGGAGTCCGAAATTCCCGAGGAGTTCAAGGCTATCGCCGAGGAATACCGCAATATGCTCTACGAGTCGATCGCCGAGACCAGCGAGGAGCTTATGGAAAAGTTCTTTGCCGGAGAGATCATCACCTACAACGAGGCTATCAACGCCGTACACGACGGCATTATCAGCGGCGCTATCGTGCCGGTATTCTGCGGCTCCGCGACCCGTCTCTGGGGAGTTACCGAGGTCATGGACACTATCGCTAACTCCTTCCCGCGTCCCACCGCGCGCAAGGTCGAGAAAATCGTCACTCCCGACGGCGACGGCACAGCTCCCATCGAGCCGGACGGCGAAACCTCGATATTCGTTTTCAAGACGGTCGCCGATCCCTTCGTCGGAAAGATGTCCTACTTCAAGGTCATGAACGGCAGCCTCAAGCGCGATATGACTCTCCGCAACACCCGCACCGGCGGCACCGAGAAGATGTCGCACATCTACACCGTCTGCGGTAAGAAGCAGACCGAGGTCGATTCGCTCTGCTGCGGCGATATCGGTATGACCGCAAAGCTCGCAAACGTCAACACCAACGACACGCTCACCGCGTCGGCAAAGGATATCGTCTACAAGGGCATCGAGTTCCCCGAGCCTTTCCTGACTCAGGCTATCCGTCCCCTCGCAAAGGGCGACGAGGACAAGATCTCGTCGGGCATCGCAAAGCTCCTTGAAGAGGATCTCACGACCCGCTACGAGAACGACTCCGAGACCAAGCAGCTGCTCATCTCGGGTATCGGCGACATACACCTCGATGTGCTGATCGCCAAGCTCAAGAACCGCTTCGGAACGTCGGTCGTCCTCGAAAAGCCGAAGATCGCTTACCGCGAGACCATCAAGAAAACCGTCGAGGCTGAGGGCAAGCACAAGAAGCAGTCGGGCGGTCACGGTCAGTACGGTCACGTCCGCATCCGCTTCTCGCCGAGCGAGAACGAGGGTCTGACCTTCACCGAGAGCGTCGTCGGCGGCGCGGTTCCCAAGAGCTTCTTCCCGGCGGTCGAAAAGGGACTTCAGGAGGCTATGCAGAAGGGCGTGCTCGCCGGATATCCGGTCGTGAACCTCGCGGCTGACCTCTACGACGGCTCGTATCACGACGTCGACTCCTCCGAAATGTCCTTCAAGATGGCGGCAAGCCTCGCCTACAAGGACGGTCTCCCGAGAGCTAATCCCGTGCTGCTCGAGCCGGTCGGTTCGCTGCTCTGCACCGTTCCGGACGACTATGTCGGAGACGTGCTCAGCGACATCAACAAGCGCCGCGGCAGAGTCCTCGGCATGGAAGCCGTCCACGGACGCAAGGGCTACACCTGCGTTCAGGCTGAAGCTCCGAAGGCTGAGATGGCCGACTACCCGATCGCTCTGCGCGCTATGACGCAGGGACGCGGAGTATTCACCTTCCGCTTTGAGCGCTACGAGGAGGTTCCGGCTAACGTCGCGCAGAAGATAATCGACGAGGCCAAGAAGGAACAGGGCTGATAATTCCATATGATTCCAAAGTCCGGGCGCGATGCGCCCGGACTTTTTTCGTCCGATCGCAAAAAATATTGAAAATTCGCGGCAGAAAATTGACTCAAGCCGTAGACAAGCGGGGACAAATATGGTATAATAATATAATAACGATGTTAAGGACTGAGACAATGGAAACACTCGAAATCTTCACCGTCCCGGTCGGAGCGATGCGGGTCAACTGCTATATTCTGAAAGACGCCGCGACCGGTATCGGAGCTGTAGTCGATCCCGGCGGAGAATCGCCTGATAACGGCTCTGAAAAAATACTCGCAAAATGCCGCGATGAATCTGTCGACGTCAGGCAGATTATACTGACTCACGCGCATTTCGATCATATCCTCTCGCTCGAGCGGATCAGAAAGGCGACCGGAGCGCCGCTTGCGCTTCACCGTCTCGACGCGCCGATACTCGCAGACCCGTTCAGCTCATATATGGCTCAGTATGCCGGAGTCACAACTCCGCCCGCGCCCGCCGAGCGTCTGCTCGAGGACGGCGATGTGATAACCCTCGGCAAGTCGGAGCTTCGGGTAATTCACACTCCCGGACACACGCCCGGCTCGATCTGCCTTGCGTCGGGAGGAATAATGCTCACCGGAGACACGCTTTTCTGCGGCTCGGCGGGCAGATGCGATCTCATCGGCGGCTACGATCTTGCGCTCGCAAAATCGCTCGCGAAGCTGAGCCGTCTCGACGGGAACTACACCCTCTATCCCGGTCACGGCGGGAGCACCGATCTCCAGCGTGAAAAAGAGACCAACGTCTATATGAAATGACAAACTGAAAGGATTTAATCATGGACTATAAATATTTATCCGAGCTTCTGTTCCCCAACGTCACCGAGACTGTCGAGGAGATCGAGGCTAAATACCCTCCGCGAAATCTTCCCGAGGGCGCAAAGGTTACGCGCTTTGCTCCGAGCCCTACCGGCTTTGTTCACTTCGGCGGAATGTATCAGGCGGTCGTCGACTATATGCTCGCGCATCAGAGCGGCGGAGTGTTTTTCCTCAGAATCGAGGACACCGACGGCAAGCGCGAGATCACCGGAGCCGTCGAGGCCCTCATCAACACGCTGAAATACTACGGAATGGACTACGACGAGGGCATGATGCTCGAGAACGGCGTTCTCGTCGAAAAGGGCGACTACGGTCCCTACAAGCAGTCCGAGCGCGCCGGAATCTACGCGGTATACGCCAAGAAGCTCGTCTCGGAGGGCAAGGCTTACCCCTGCTTCACTACCGAGGAGGAGTACGAGGCTCTCCAGCAGGTTGACAAAAAGGCTGAGATCAAGAATATCGACTGGCACACCGCCGCAGCCGAGAAGCGTGCGGCTATGCTCGCCGGGCGCGAGTTCACGATCGAGGAGGTCAAGGAGCATCTCGCAAACGGCGACCCCTTCGTCATCCGCATTTTAGCCGACGGCGATCCCGAGAAAAAGACCAAGTTTACCGATCAGGTCAAGGGCGCGCTCGAGGTTCCCGAGAACGACGAGGATTTCGTTCTTCTCAAATCGGACGGAATACCGACCTACCATTTCGCGCACGCCGTGGACGATCATCTGATGAAAACGACTCACGTCATACGCGGCGAGGACTGGCTGCCGAGCCTGCCGAAGCACATTCAGCTTTTCCGCTATCTCGGCTTCAAAATGCCCAAATACCTCCACACCGCGCAGATTCTCAAAACCGACGAGAACGGCAACAAGAAGAAAATCTCCAAGCGCGACATGGGCGCGAAGATGGACGACTACACGATGCTCGGCTACTCGACCAATGTGGTCTGGGAGTATCTGCTGACCTTGCTCAACTCGAACTTTGAGGAGTGGAGAATGCAGAATCCGACGACTCCGTTCCGCGAGTTCCCGTTCAGCATCAAGAAGATGGCGGTCGCGGGCTGTCTGTTCGACTTTGACAAGCTCAACGACGTCGCGAAGAACGTCGTCTGCCGCATGACCGCCGACGAGGTCTACGACAACACCCTCGCTTGGGCAAAGGTCTACGACCCGGACTTTGCAAAGGCGCTCGAGTCGACTCCAGAGATGGCAAAGGCGGCGCTCTCTATCGGACGCGGCGGCGCAAAGCCGAGAAAAGATTTCGGACGCTGGGACGAGGTCAAGGGCTACATGGGCTTCTTCTTTGACGATTATTACAAGGTCGTCGACGAGATCCCCGAAAGGTTCCCGAAAGAGGACGTCAGAGCGGCTCTGACAAAATATATCGGCATCTACGACGAGAGCGACGACCAGACTGCGTGGTTTGATAAGATCAAGGCGCTCGCCGGAGAGCTCGGCTACGCTCCCGAGACCAAGCTCTGGAAAAAAGAGCCTGACAGGTACAAGGGTCACGTCGGCGACGTCAGTATGTTCTTACGCATAGCAGTCACCGGCAAGGCAAGCTCGCCCGATATGTACGAGGTCATGCGGATCCTCGGACGCGATAAGGTGGTCTCGAGAATCAAGGCTTATATCGACAGAATGTAAGGAGAGATACTGCAATGATTGAAGCATCAAACTTCATTGAGGAATTTATAAACGAGGATCTCGCCGAGGGCAAGGCGAAAACCGTTCACACCCGCTTCCCGCCCGAGCCCAACGGCTATCTTCACATCGGACACTGCAAGGCGCTCGTCATCGACTTCGGAACCGCGAAGAAGTACGGCGGTCTCTGCAATCTCCGCATGGACGACACCAACCCCGCCAAGGAGGACACCGAGTATGTCGACGCTATCAAGGAGGACATACACTGGCTCGGCTTTGACTGGGGCGACCGCTTCTACTACGGCTCGGACTATTTTGACAAGGACTACGAGTACGCCGTCGAGCTTATAAAGAAAGGGCTCGCCTACGTCTGCGAGCTGACTCCCGACGAGATGGACAAGTACCGCGGAGACCTCACTCATCCTGCGGTTTCGCCGTGGCGCGACAGGCCGATCGAGGAGAGCCTCGACCTCTTTGAGCGCATGAAGAACGGCGAATTTCCCGACGGAAAGTATACTCTGCGCGCAAAGATCGACCTCGAGTCGGGCAACTTCTGTATGCGCGACCCGGTTATCTACCGCATCAAGCATATCGAGCATCACCGTCAGGGCAATAAGTGGTGCATCTACCCGATGTACGACTTCGCGCACCCGATTCAGGACGCGCTCGAGGGCGTGACCTTCTCGCTCTGTTCGCTGGAGTACGAAATTCACCGCCCGCTCTACAACTGGGTCATCGAGAACGTCAGCGTACCGTCGACTCCGAGACAGATCGAGTTCGCGCGGCTCAAGATCTCGAACACCGTTCTCTCGAAGCGCTTCCTGCGCTCGATGGTCGAGAGCGGCAGAGTCGACGGCTGGGACGACCCGAGAATGCCTACCCTCTGCGGTCTGCGCAGACGCGGCTACACCGGAACCGCCGTAGTCGATTTCATCAACCGCTGCGGAGTTTCCAAGGCTGACAGCCTTGTCGACATCAGGATGCTCGAAGCCTGCATCCGCGACGAGCTGAACGAGACCGCTCCGAGACGCGTCGCCGTC
>CACXED010000091.1 GCA_902766575.1 uncultured Ruminococcus sp.
CGGCGCGAGGAAATATCTTAAGCTGCCTTTTGTGCTCGAGCTTGCGAGCTACGGCTCGAATATAGTCGCGTCCTGCTCGCCCGAGCTTGTCGGAACCGCGAAAAGCTATATCGACCGTCCGGATTTTTATCATTGCTTCGAAACTCCCGCGCTGCACGAGCTTGGAGCGGAGCTTTCAAGGTTCGGCGCGCGAGTACAGTACATGGCAGAGTATTTTCTGCCCGACGTCGAAAAATTGTCGCTTGCGCTCGAACGCAGCCGCTGCCCCTACGAAACGCGGCTTCTGACTCAGCCGGATTTTGAGCCGCTCTATCTTCCCGAGTGGTCTAACGCGCTCTGCAAATCGAGAAGTGAGCTCGACACGCTCGGAATAGCCGCTTACGACCGGGACAGGATGGTCGGCTTTGCAGCCTGCAGCGCCGACTGCGATTCCATGTGGCAGATCGGAATCGACGTCCTGCCCGAATACCGACGTCAGGGGATCGCGAAAGCGCTTGTCGCTTCCCTCGCCTGCGAGATCATCTCCCGCGGAAAAGTTCCTTTCTACTGCGCCGCCTGGTCGAACCTCCGCAGCGTCTCCTGCGCCCTCGCCTCCGGCTTCCGTCCGGTCTGGGTCGAGGTTACTGCCTGCTTATAATAAAAAAGGGGGGAGGGGAGGAGGCTTTTTGAAAAAAGTCCCCTCCCCCCTTCTCTCCCGCTAAAACTTTATAATTGGGTTGTGCTCGGATTTTTCGGTTGCGGGAAGTTGATGAGTTTGCTATGCGTCTCGATTCCAAGCGATGTTCGCAGCGATATTCGCAGCGATATTCGCAGCGGTTTTCGCCTGGATTTCCGAGCCGCTTATTTTTTTGTCCTGATTTATGTATCAAATCGGCGCGAACACGATATTATGTAATAAACCTTATTTGAAAGGCATGGTATAATATGGACAAAGAACAGAATATCGGCTATCTCATCGTCAACGTCGCGACCGCGCGCGGAGCTATCCCGGTCGGAGGCGCCGCCGTCACCGTCTACGACGCCGACTCCGAGGGCAGACCTATCGTCGCCTCGGTCGTCACGGACAGCAGCGGAAAGACGCCAAAGCTCGCGCTCGCCGCTCCCGACCGGAGCATCTCGATGCAGCCCGGCACAACCAAGCCCTACGCCTCCTATCTCGTCGAGATCGAAAAGGAGGGCTACTACACCGTCACGAACAGCGGAGTCCCGGTCTTTTCCGGCATTATCTCCATCCAGCCGGTGGATCTCATCCCCATCTCCGAGAGCGACTCGCAGAACATCTATCCGCGCTCGGGGCTGAACATCCCGGAAAACGAGAACCAGATGCTTGAAGAATAGCCCAAATTATCGCGAAAGGCAGTGAGCAAATGCCAGAATTCCCCTACATTCCCGCCGAGATCACCGTTCATCTCGGGCCTCCCGGCTCGGACGCGCCGAACGTCACGGTTCCCTTTCAGGACTACATAGCCAACGTCGCGTCCAGCGAGATCTATCCCACTTGGCCGGAGAACGCCATCCGCGCCAACATTTTAGCCGAGATCTCCTTTGCGCTCAACCGTATCTACACCGAGTATTACCGCAGCCGGGGCTACGACTACGACATCACGAACTCCACCGCCTACGATCAGTCCTTTGTCAACAACCGCGAGATCTTTGAGAACATCAGCCGTCTCGTCGGCGAGCTGTTCGACACCTATATCTACCGTCAGGGCTCGGTCGAGCCGCTTTTCGCTCAGTATTGCAGCGGAACCACCGTCACCTGCGAGGGGCTTTCCCAGTGGGGGACGGTCGAGCTCGCCGAGCAGGGGCTCACGCCCTACGAGATCCTGACCCGCTATTTCGGCGACGATATAAACCTTAACTATGACACTCCGGTGCAGACCTTAGTGCCGTCGCTGCCTTTCAAGACCCTGCGTCCCGGCGATGTGCTCGAGGAGGTCAGAACGGCTCAGATACGTCTCAACCGCATCTCAAACAACTACCCGTCGATACCCAAAATCTACCCGGTAAACGGCATCTACACAACCGAGACCGAGAACGCGGTAAAGGAGTTCCAGCGCATCTTCGACCTCGAGCAGGACGGCATCATCGGCAAGAACACCTGGTACAGGATTTTGCAGGTCTACAACGCGGTGAAGCGGCTGAACGAGCTCGACTCGGAGGGGCTTACGCTCAGCGAGGTTCAGCGTCAGTTCCCGGAGGTACTGAAGGAGGGCGATACAGGGATTTTCATCAAGCAGCTCCAGTATTTCCTGTCGGTCGTCGGCGAGAATATCGACACGATCCCGGTAATCGCCATCGACAGCGTCTTCGGCCCCGAGACGAAAAACGCCGTCGAGGAGTTCCAGCGGCTCTACGCGCTGCCGGTGACGGGGATAGTCGACGCGGATACGTGGAACACGCTTTTCAACGTCTACCGCGGGATCGTGACCTCCGCGCCCGAGTACTACACCGGAACGCCGGTGACGCCCTATCCCGGCTACGCGCTGTCGCTCGGTATGCAGAACAACGAGGTGCGTCTGCTGCAGGAGTATCTGAGCCGGCTCTCCGAGACCTATCCCGAGATACCTCCGGTCGAGGTCAGCGGAGTCTTCGGGACGGCGACGCGGGACGCGGTCTACGCGGCTCAGCAGCTTTTCGGGCTGCCGGTGGACGGGATCGTCAGGATAAACACCTGGAACGCGATAGCCGACGCCTACAGCGATCTCATCTACGGCGAATACGCCGCCGAGGGTCAGTTCGGAGGCAGCACGCTCAGCGAAAATCCCGGCGTGTGAAGCCCGCCAGAAAGGACTGAAAACAAATGCGAAACATTACCACCGACTTCGACTCGATCTTCGCGGCGCAGAAATATCTGAACGCTCTGCATTACGCGACAAATGGCGAGATACCGCTCGTGAATCCCGACGGCATCTACGGCCCCGAGACTACCGCCGCGGTGAAGAAATTCCAACAGCTGTACGGACTTCCCGAGACCGGAGACGTCGACTACGCAACCTGGAACGCGATTTACGACTCCTATCTGCTCGCCGGGAAGATGAGCTACCGACCCGCGCCGCTTCATGTCTATCCCGACGAGCCCGGCTACGCGCTTCAGCCCGGCGAGCGCTCGGATATCGTCGCTATCGTCCAGTTCATCCTGCGCGCCCTCGGCAACGTCTACGCCGGAGTGGAGGGGCGCCCGCCTACAGGCGTCTACGACGAGCAGACCCGGAAGGATATCTCCGAGTTCCAGAAGATCAACAGTCTCCCCGTGACCGGCATAGTCGACCGCCGCACCTGGGACGCCCTCGCCTCCGCCTACGACCGGTCGAGCAGGAATGATTATTGATTGCTTTTTTC
>CACXED010000092.1 GCA_902766575.1 uncultured Ruminococcus sp.
GTCTATGTCCCTTTCGACCGAATTGATGAACTGATTGACAGGCGGAAGTCAAACGAAGACAAAGCGCCGGAAACCGGACTGCCGGAAGAAAATAACGCAGAAGAACAGAACGTTTAAGCAGTAACAAACAGCCGCGGAAAAACTCCGCGGCTCTGTTATCTGCAAAAGAAAAACCAGCCGGAAAACCGACTGGTTCAAACTGGGGTGAATGAAGGGGGTCGAACCCTCGACCTCCAGGGCCACAACCTGGCGCTCTAACCAACTGAGCTACATCCACCATAGCTGCAAATCCAACCGTGTGGGATGGACTCGCGCCTTGTATATACCGCTTCCCCGTACAGGTGCTGGCTGTCGGGGGATGGCGTACCCGGGGGGATTCGAACCCTCGACCTACTGCTTAGAAGGCAGTTGCTCTATCCAACTGAGCTACGGGTACATATTTCTGCGCGGCTCAATCAACGGATAATATTATACACCATCCGAAAGCGTTTGTCAAGGGGGTTTTTGAAATTTCCAAAAAAATTGTGTCTATCTACAACGATTCGGAGGTCTGACCGGGAATTTTTTCTTATTCCCTACAGTTACTCCACACCATGTCCCAGAAGCAGAGCTCATATCTCGCGCTCACCCTGAAGATCTCCGCGAGCTTTTTCTGCTGTTTTTCGGTATATCCCGCGGTGAGCTCGTCGAGGACGCCGATGAGCTCGGCGTTGTGAGCGGAGTATTCCTCGGAAATGTAGCTCCTGACCCAATCGCCGTAGAACTCATGGCTGACGGCCTCCGGATAAGCGGCGACGATCCTTTTTGCAATGACCTCGTAGCTGTAAGCGCAGGCGAGGACTGCGGCAAGAATCTCAGCCTCGCCGTACTCATAGGCTATCCGGAGCATATAGGACGTGTAGGAGAGGTTCGCGAGCGCTCTCGGCGTGGAAGCAATCTCCTCCTCTGTGACGCCGAGCCGCGCGAGATATCCCTTGTGGACGTCGAGCTCGCCGTTCATGACCGGAATGTACTGCGCGAAAAGATTTGCGATCCGAAGCGTCTGCGCCTTTGCAGTACCGACGGCAAAGACCTTGGCGTAATCCTCGAGGTAAAGGCAGTCCTGAACAATGTAATAGCGGAATTTTTCCCGGTCGAGCGTGCCGTCCTGTATCCCAAGGACGAAAGGATGACGGTTGTACTCGTCGAAAATGTCCGCGGCGCCTGAAAAAAGCATCTCTGTGGTTTTCATAAGGCTCCCGGTCAGTCGGCAAATTCGCCGGTGAGCGCAAAGGCGTGGTTCATCGGGCCGCTTCCCTGCCCGAGGTCGAGCATAGCCGCGAGCGCTCCCGAGATATAGTCCTTCGCACGTTTAACCGAGGTCTCGAGGTCATAGCCCTTTGCGAGGTTCGAGGCTATAGCGCTCG
This sequence comes from uncultured Ruminococcus sp., assembly GCA_902766575.1. Classification (GTDB taxonomy): domain Bacteria; phylum Bacillota; class Clostridia; order Oscillospirales; family CAG-272; genus Flemingiibacterium. Next base: position 1,407 of record CACXED010000092.1, read on the forward strand.
AGAGCGTACAGCCGGTGCCGTGGGTGTTCGGGTTCGCGATGCGTCTGCCGCTGAACCATCTGACCTCGCCGCCCGAGCAGAGCAGATCGTTCGCGTCGTTTATGCTGTGACCGCCCTTTATGAGCACCGCGCAGCCAAAGTCAGAGCTGATGAGCCTGCCCGCTGTCACCATATCGCGCTCGTCCGAAATCTTCATGCCCGACAGCACCTCCGCTTCCGGAATGTTCGGCGTCGCGACGGCGGCGAGCGGCAGCAGCTTCTCCTTGAGCGTCGAGACAGCGTCGGTCTCCATCAGGCTCGAGCCGGAGGTCGCGACCATGACCGGGTCGACGACGATATTCTTCGCCCTGTAGAAGCTCAGCCGCTCTGCGATGACCTCGATGAGCTTTGAGCTCGACACCATTCCGATTTTCACAGCGTCGGGATAGATATCGGTGAAAATCATGTCGAGCTGCTGTGCCAGAAAATCGGGAGCGACCTCCATGATTCCGGTGACTCCGGTAGTGTTCTGCGCGGTGAGAGCGGTTATCGCGCTCATGGCGTAGATGCCGTTCATCGTCATGGTCTTGAGGTCAGCCTGTATTCCCGCGCCGCCGCTGCAGTCGCTTCCGGCGATAGATAATGCTGTTTTCATTTGATTTTTCCTTTCTTTGACTGCCAAGCGGCGTACTCGGTTCTGTTTACGAGTTCACCATCTGCTCGGACAGCTTTTTAAGCTCGCGGCACTCCGACTCGATATCCCCGGCTGAGAAGATCGCGCTGACCAGAGCCACGCCGTCGACTCCCGAGCCGCGAAGCCGCATAATATTCGATTTTTTGATCCCGCCGATCGCGACGACCGGAACCTCGACCGCCGAGCAGATATCGCGGAGCGTCTCAAACGGCAGAGCGTCCGCGTCGGCTTTCGTGGAGGTCGGAAACACCGCTCCGACTCCGAGACAGTCAGCGCCGCCTCTGACGGCTCTCAGAGCCTCGTCCACGCTGTGCGCCGAGACGCCGATCAGCATCCTGTCGCCGACGCGCCTTCGAACCTCGGAGACCTCCATATCGTCCTGCCCGACGTGAACGCCGTCCGCGCCGGATCTTATCGCGATCTCGACGTTGTCGTTGATGAAAAGCGGCACATTATAGCTCCGGCAGAGCGGCACGAGCGCCTGCGCCTCGTTCAGAAAATCCTCAAAGGCGAGCTCCTTTTCGCGGAGCTGAACACAGGTCGCGCCGCCTTTGAGACAGCACTCGACCTGCTCAAAAAGGCTCTGCCGACCGACCCACGCCCGGTCGGTGACGGCGTAGAGAGTCATTGCTTTCTTATCTAATCTCATATACTGCTCTTTTCTCCAGTTGTTCGGGCGTCATATTGCAGACCGCGTCGATCATGTAGCAGCGGAATGAAGCGTTTCCGTCCTTTTCGGTCATGCGCTCGTGAGCGAGCTCTCCGGCGAGCCCCATCGACGCGACCGCGGCAGCCGCCGCTTCGAGCGCATTTCCGGGGTTCGCCGCGATAAACGCCGCAGTCATCGCCGAGAGCTGACAGCCCGCTCCGGTCACGAGCGACATCATCGGATGACCGTTTCGTATGCAGTAAGCGCGCTCAGAATCGGCGACTATGTCGATTTTTCCGGTCATCGCTACGACCGATCCGGTTTTCGCGGAGAAAGCCTTGGCAAAGCTCACCGCGTCGCCGAGATTTTCCTCGGTCACGCGGTCGGCGATATCGGCGTCGACGCCCTTGGTGCTGCCGCTGCCGTTCGCGAGGGTCTTGATTTCGGAGACATTGCCGCGAATCACAGAAAATTTGACCTCATCGAGCAGTCTCAGCGCGGTTTCGGTTCTCAGCTTTGAAGCTCCCGCTCCGACCGGGTCGAGCACGACCGGATGTCCGAGCTCGTTCGCCCTTTTGCCCGCCTTGAGCATCGACGCTATCGTGCGGCTGTTCAGCGTTCCGATGTTGATGTTCAGCCCGGCGCAGAGCGAGGTGATCTCGCAAACCTCCTCCTCGTCGTCAGCCATGATCGGCGACGCTCCGCAGGCGAGCAGAATATTGGCGCAGTCGTTGACCGTCACATAGTTCGTGATGTTATGAACGAGCGGGCAGGTCTCCCTGACCTTTTCAAGCATCGTTCCGAGCATAAAGCACCTCATTTCTCAAGGCTCGCCTGCATCTTCTTCAGCGCGCCGAGCTTCTGAAGCGTGAAAATTATCACTCCGGCGATGATCGAGCCGCCGACGGTCGAGATCAGAAACGGCACTATGTAGGCGTAGAACGCCACGTCAGCCGCGCTCTTTCCCATTAAGAATATCGCGACCGGATAAGCGCAGAGACCGCCGAGCACCGAGGTTCCGAAGACCTCGCCGACAAGCGTCGCCGGGAGATTCTTCGACTTCCAGTAGACAATCCCGCAGAGCAGCGCTCCGAACATACTGCCCGGGAACGCCATCAGACTGCCGAGAGTGAGCAGATTTCGTATCAGCGAAGCCGCGAACGCAACTCCGACTCCCCACCACGGTCCGAGCAGCACCGCGCAGAGTATATTCACCATATGCTGAACCGGCGCGCACTTGCTCCCGAACACCGGGAATGAAAAGAGGCTTCCGACTACCGCGACCGCGCAGAACAGACCTGCAGCCGCTAACTTTTTGACATTGCTTTTCTTCATTTTTCTGATCTCCTAAAATTTAATAATTCTCAGGAAACGGCGTTATTACAGCGGCGCTTCCCATTTTGGACAGAGCTCTCCCGCGGAGAACTCATTACGGAAGTTTCGGTCGAGACTCGCTGGTCTCCTCTCACGCCGGAACACGGCTTCCCATCGCTGTAAAGGGGAACGCTGATTAAGGTTGTTTTCGCAGAAAAAAACCTTATATTCAAGTTTTTTTCTGTGAAAACCCGAATTATTCAGCTTACTCCCGGTCAAGGACGCTCCTCCCCAACCTGCCGCGATCAGAACGCGGAAACTGCTCCTTTCTGAAAATTTCAACAAAAAACAGAGGATGCCCGCGCGGCGTCCCCTGTAAAAAATCTGTTATTGCGACTTCCTACGGCGGCATTATCCGCATCAGGTAAAGGGTCGAAGGGCATACCTTCCTCTCAGCCTGTGCGCGAAAATATCGCCTGCAAGCTCCCCTGTGTTATTGCTGATTCAGACGCTCCACGCGCCTGTTCTTTTATTATACACCCTGCGGACGGAAATTTCAAGTCCCCATAATAAAGTTACAATCTGTTAAAAACTCGCATCTCTATAGCGGAAAAGACTTCAGCCCTGTTGCCGTCTGACCGGAAGCAGTCCGAATATTCTTTTGCTCAGCGGACGGCGGAAATCGTCGTCAACGAGACTGAAGCGATTGCCGTCGTAGGGAGTCGAAAGATAATTCCAGATAGTAAACGGTATTCCATGCTCGTCGCAGAAGCCTATCACATCGGCGCACCAGTTCTCGCGCCACTCGAGGGGACAGGAGCGTATCGTCCCGAATTCGCCGAGCGTCAGTATCGCATCAGGGTGCTCCTCCATGAACCTGAGCGCCGGAGAGAGCGCGTCGTATATGAACTTCTTTCCCATCTCCTCATAGCCCGCGTAGGCGTTTTTGTTTCCGTAGAGGAACTCCTGACACTCCCGGTAGCGCCCGATATCGCAGGGATAGGGCATTTCACGGTTGTAGTAGTGATTCATCGGCTGGAGCACGCCGCGCTGATGCGTGAACTCGAACGGGTCGTAGAAATGGAAGGTATAGACGATATTCGGGTCGTCGGAGACCTCGAGCTCGCACAGCTTGTTCACACTGTTCCACGACGCGCTGCCGACCATGATTATCCGGTCGGGATTCAGCTTTCTTATCTCCGCGGCGGTGCGCTTCCAGAGGGAGTTCCACTTCTCCGAGCCGCTCGAGGTGATCTCGTTCATCAGCTCGAAAATGATCTCGCGCCCCTTATTGTGGTATCTGCGCTCGAACTCGAGCCAGAGCGCAATGAAGCGCTCCTGATACTCCGGCTCGTCGAGCAGGCTTTTCATGTCTCCGCAGTCGCAGTAGCAGCCCACCGCCTTGTGGAGATTCAGAATGACGTTCAGCTTATACTTCTCCGCCCAGCCGAGGAAATCGTCTATATGCCGGAAAACCTCCTCGCGGTAGTGATAGGGATTGCCGAAGTCCTCGAGCGCGATCTGGTCAAAGGCGAGCCGCACGTGGTCGATCCCGAAGGACGCTAAATTCTCAACGTCGCGCTCGGTGATATAGCTCGCAAAATGCTCGAGGTCGCCAACCGTGACGTCCATGCGCTTCTCGACCGGGAGCTGACCTATGCGCTTGTAGTTGGTGAGCCAGCCTCCAAGCCCCATTCCGCGGGTGTAGCCGGTAAATTCTCTCATAGTGTTCACCATGGCTTTCGCGTCGGCGAAAGTTTCCTTATCAGGGATTTTCAGGTTCGGAGCAGAACTTCTTCTCGCCTGTATGCGATCAGAGCCGTCCGCAAGCTCCACCTGTGTTATCTGTTTTCACAGACGCAGTAAGACGCGACTGTTTTTTACTATTATACACCCAATAATGTGAAATTTCAAGTACCCGCGAAGAAAATAATAATCACTTGGCAGCAAAGATTTAACCGAGAGCCTCTATAAAGCTCTCAATGGAGGCGTTGATCTGCGCCTCATTCTCCGCGAGAACCGACGAGAGGTTGGGATTGTGATTCAGCATCATTCTGTAGAGCATCCAGTAGCCCCAGTCGAAAAACATTCCCGCGTCAAAGACCTTGTTTGGGAGCACCAGCTTAAGTATCTCAGCTGACTCGTCGTCGCGGAGCGCTTTGGTCGTCACCGATGTCTCGATAAATGCCGGAGTAACATACTGCTGCGAGTAATATCCCAGCGCGTCGAGCATATATCCGGTACGCTCTGTGTCGGTATTGGTAGCGGGTATGACTATCCACGAGCACCAGTAGGTGTTGACCGGAGCGCTGTATTCGTCCGACTCGTCGTATTTCGGAAACGGGATCAGGCCGAAATCGGCGGTATAGCTGCGCGCGGAGTTCATTCTCTGCAGATTCGTGACCCAGAGCAGCAGTCTGTCCTCATTGAACATGATCGTTGTATCTCCGCCCGATACGACGCTCTCGCTGTCGTCAATAAGCGCTATCATCTTCTGAACGACCTCGGTCGCTCTGGGCGTCGAGAGAGCCAGTTCAGGGACGCCGTCCTTGTTATTCTTTGTCATGTGCTCGCCAGATGCAAGGATCATCTGCGGCAGGTTCAGCGCCTCAAAGGTGATGCCGAAGCGGTCGCTGTCAAAATCGTACTTTGTGTCGCCGTTGAGATCTGATTTCACAGTCTGCGCAAGCTCATAAGCCTTGTCGAGTGTGAACTTCCCGTCGTTCACGATGCCGTACATATCAATTTTGTAGCTTTCAGCGAGCGACTTGCTGAACAGCGTAATCGTCGACGCTCCTGTAGTGGAGACCGCCATATCTCCGGTAGCGCTGATCGTCCTGTTCTTGAAGGTCATGGCTTCGACGCTCTGCGTGTCCCACCAGCTGTGAGAGAGATCGAGCGTATCAACCGACGATAGCGGTATCAGATAGTCGGGATTGTTGAATATTATCGACGACAGCTCTCCCGGAATAAACGCGATATCAAAATCCTTGTCTCCGGCGAGGATACTGTTCGTAAGCTCGGTCAGTTTCTGAGAGTTGCGTCCGCCGATTATCTTGTAGCCGCCGAGCTCTACGTTGTATAGCTCCTCAATAAGAATATTTCGCTTATAAATCGAGTCGTTGAGGGTATCGCCGTTCTCCTCGGTGACAAACGCCGACTGCATCCAGTCGCCGACATCGTTCTCGGCGATGATGAACTCCCCGCCGTCAAACGAGATATCTGCTGCTTTGAACTCGCTCGTCTCAGCGGTTACGGTGGTATCTGAGACCTGTTCGACCTGAGTAGTCTCAGAGCCGCCTCCATGTTCGCCGCAGGCAGTCGACGCTGCAAGCAGGCAGAGCATCGCGCAGAGTATAACTGCCGATATTGTTTTTTTCATGTTCAGAGCTTCCTTTCATGAGAATTTTTTTGATTTTTTTATAGAACGTCATTATTATACTATTCGTTTTAGCCTTTGTCAATGAATCTGCATTTTATTTAGAAGAAAACGCAAAATTCGACCATAAAAATAAAAAATTCAATAAAGCTATTGCATTTTTTATCCGCGTGTGCTATAATGACAGTGCGTTTCAAACGCGCTATTTCGGACTGACTGAAAGGAATGGTAAA
>CACXED010000093.1 GCA_902766575.1 uncultured Ruminococcus sp.
CTTCCAGGCGTCGTAGATATAGCCGAAATCAAAGACGCGGCTGTTGACTATCATATCGAGAATCTGCACCGATTCATCGTCAAAGGTGTATTTGGTCTTGAGCGCGACCTCGTAGTACTGCGGAACGACGGTCTTGAAGCTCTCGGCGTTCAATGCCTCGGTGATAATACCGACAAATTCGGGGTCGCTGACAGTTTTCGGGATTGCCAGAACCGAATGATAGCCGTCAGCCATTGTGGCGTAATTTTCCTGATTCTCGTCGAATTTCGGGTAGGGAAGAATACCGTATTCACCCTTGCGATCACGGAAGAACTGTATGGACATATCGAGCGTGCCGGCGGTCATGAGCGACAGGTCGTCGCGGAAAGCAAGTCCGGCGGCGTTGTGATCCGCCTTGTTGCCGGTATAATTGCGCTTTGTGCATACTCCGTCAGTATTGTAGCAGAGCTTGTAGAGCTTTTCAATTATATCATAGGTTTTCGGAGTGTTTACTGTTATTTCTAACTTTCCGTCCTTAGCCTTTGTAATTACCTTGGCTCCGCTCGACCAGTAATACGCGTTGACAGCGCTGAGGAGATTCTGGGAAAGACCGTAGTAATCTTCTTCGTCCTGCTTGCTGTTTCCGTTGAGATCCTTGTAGACGTTCTTGACGGTATTCATGACATAATCAAGAGTCCATTTGCCGTCGTTGACCACATCATAGAGGTTTTCAAGACCGTAGTCAGCGGCGCCGTTCTTGTCGAAGAAGTAGCAGTATGTACCGCCTATGGACGAAAGCGCAAGGTCGCCTATGACGATAATTGCCTTGTCGTCTCCATAGGTCAGATCCTCGGTAGTACTCTTTGGCCACCACGGCTTTGAGAAGTCTATATACGGTAATTCGTACCAGTTCATCAGGAGATCCTTGAGCACAAGCGCGCTTGTGTGGACGGCGTGATGAACGATCAGCTGAAATTCCTCGTCGCCGGCAAAGACGGATTTCTCGATAACGGGATTGAGCTGGTCTTCAAGATACTGCTGACCGGTGACTTCAATTTTAGTGTTGAAGCGTTCGGCGACCGTCTGATTGCGGTTGTAGATCGCGTCGTTGATGACGTCGCCGTTGAGACTTTCGGCGTCCACATCGACCATTGCGGTCTGCTCGGTGATCATCGTAAAGGTTCTGCCCTCGAAATCCATTTCGGGCAGCTCGTCGCTGATAGCTCTGGGGTCGGTGGTTTCGGGAGCGTCGGTCGTGACATTGCTTTCGGCTGTGGTTACGCTGCCGGCTTCGGGACTTCCGCAGGAGGAAGTCATCGCCGCCGTAACCGCGAGCAGCGCCGCGAGAGCCGTGGATATTCTGCGCCTTGTTAATTCTTTCATTGCTGACCATTCCTTTTCAAAAATATTTATGAGAGATTTTGACACTTTGCACATAATACTTTACTTCGAAACAAAAAGCTCTGATATGATTATAACACATCAGAGCTTGTTTGTCAATGACTATATAAAAATTTTTATAAAATCAGCGAACTATTATGCCATTTGCCTTTGCGAAGATTATGCAGAACTCGAGGTCGGCGATGCAGCCCTTGAAATCTATCTGCGCCAAATTCACGAGATTGAACGACGCGCCGCGGATATCCGATTTTTTCAGCGAGAGCCTGTTTATCACCGAGTTGTCGAACCTGACGCCGCCGAGCTTACAGCCCTCGAAGCGGCAGTCGAAGATGTTCGCGCCGGTGAGGTTCAGCTCGTGCAGATCGCGGTTTTTGAGGTACAGCTTTGAGATCTCGGTGAACGACCAGTCTCCGCCGTCGATCGAATAGGCGGCTCTCGAAAGCTGGGACAGATCCGAGCCGGTCATCTTGCAGCCGATAAACTCCGCTCCGAGCAGATCGGCGTACCGGAAGCTGCAATTGAGAAACGCGCATTTCGTGATATCGCCCGAGATGTGCGTGAAATCGAACGAGCAGCGCTCGAACACACAGCCCTCGAGCTTTGTCTCCGAAAAGGAGAGCGAGTTGAACCGGCAGTCGGAAAAGCGTCGGTGCTCGAGCTTTTCGGGCATTTCGGTCTCCTCGGAGAAATCGGCGCGCTCATAGTCGCGGTTTTCGATCATCTGAGCACCTTTATCTGGACGCTCTCCATGACAGCCAGCGCCGCTTCGTGCTTTTTCGGGTCGAAGGACGCGCAGGCCTTCGCGTCGACGATGATCTCAGCCTCCGGGCAGGCGGTTTTTGCGAGGATCGCGTTCGAGACGACGCAGATATCGGTGACGAGCCCGCAGAGCTCGATCCTGTCAAAGTCCGAGCCTTTCAGATACTCAAAAAGCTCGGCCGAGCCGAAGCTCGGCTTCTCGATGACCCGGTCGCCCGGAAGTCTCAGCGCGTCGATTTCGGGAAAGAGTTTATGTCCGTCGCTGCCCCTGATGCAGTGCGGCACCGGGAGATTTCTGCCCTCATAGGTCGATAGATAGTCCTCGGTATGGGTGTCGAGCGTGAAGATCACCTCGCCGTCAGGTCTTGCGGCACGTATCTTTTCGGCGATGGCAGGAGCTATCGCGTCTGCGCCGTCAAAGCCGAGCGCGCCGTTTATAAAGTCGTTCTGGTAATCGACGACTATCAGCAGATTTTTCATTTGATCGTTCCTTTCGCAAG
>CACXED010000094.1 GCA_902766575.1 uncultured Ruminococcus sp.
CTCGTCGCTCAAGATAGGAACGCTGAAATTCAAGGTTCCCGAGGACGTCAGCAAAACCTTCCGTTTGACGATAACCTGCTCTGACGGCGAGCTCTCCGAGAGCTACACGCTGTTCAGAAAGGACGGGAAATAAAAAACAGGTCCGCCGCTTCAGAGCGGCGGACTTTTTGTCTGCTGAATTTCACTTTTTCGCGCTGAAAATCGCCGGCAGCGACTCCATGAGCATCGCTGTGTTGTCGGGATCGTACTCGACCTCGCAGGAAAGCCGCCGCGCCGAGTCGATAAAGTCCCCTCCGAGAGCCGCTGTCATTACGCAGTTCGCAGCGGCGAACAGGACAGCCGTCCGGGGATATTCAAAATACCAGCGGTAGATATAATACGCCGCAAGCCGTCGAGCCGAATCGGGCAGAACCGGAGCCGTGTCCGAAAAAACGAGCGGCTCAAGCGTTTCGAGCCGACCGTACAGCTCCCTAAGCTCGCCGTATTCCGCTCCGATCCCGGGCAGCTCACCGTCAAGCGCGAGCCGGAGCTGCTCTGCCTGAGAATCAAGCAGTTTCAGCTCCTCGTCTCCGGCGTCCTCTGAATCGTCCTCGGAGATAAACCTCGGGTCGGCCTCGAGCCAGAGTCTCGCCGCTTCCTCGCAGCAGAGCCCGACTCCGGCTTCGCAGATCCCGCCGTCATCGCTGTACGAGTAGAATCTCGGGTGCTCGCGGCAGATATCGCAGAGCGAATCCTCACCGTGAGAAAGGATCAGCTCGCAGAGCCCATCCGGATTGAGAAAGCCGCAGCGCTCGCCCTCCCGGCAGAGCAAAAGCCCGTCCGGAGTCCTTATGAGCCGCGAGCGCTCATCGCCGCTCAGCAGCGACTCATAGAGCCGTTCGGTATCAGGGTCGACAACTATCTCCCAGCCCGCGCAGCAGGTATGACGACAGCGTGAAGCCCTACAGGTGAAACTGTCGAAAAAATCAGGTTTTATCAGCATTTGAAGTTCTTTTCCTCAAGCAGAGCGCAGAGCTCGCCGTAGCGTCCGAAGAACTCGTCAGCCTGCTTTTCGGACTTGGAGCATGGACCGAGCGCGCAGACTATCTGTTTTCCGCCGTAGACAAATCGTATAGAGCGTGAGCCCGACTCGGCTTTCGGATCGGTCATGCGCCTGTCGGTCATCTCGCCGAAGCGGTAGCGGGTGTTGTCTACGACGAAGTGATTTTTAGTAACCTCGAGCTTTGACGGCATCCCGCGCAGCTTCGCGGTTTTCGAGCCGATCAGAGCCGCGCTCACAAGCACGCAGACTGTCAGCGCTGCCGCTCCCTGTGCGAGAACAAAGCCCGGAGAGGCTATGTAGCAGACGAGAAAAGCTGCAACCGAAAGCAGCATCACAACGAGCACCGCTATCGTCGAGCGGCGCTCGGCACGCTCCTGAATATCACGACGGGGATAGTAGAATACTGCCTTTTGGAAATCCTCGCCGTGGTCGTGAGTGAAAGCAGCCGGTTTTATCTCGGTGTGCTCGGGGATTTTCTGCTCGACCGTGATTTGCGGAAAATCGCGGATCTCGGGCGGGTCCGGGAGCTTTATGGTCTCGGGAGACGAGACTGACGGTTTTTGCTGAATATCCACTGAACGGTCGGTGATCTCTGATATCGGAGCTTTTGTCGGAATACTCTTTGCCGCAGTCTTTGACTTCTTTGCATAAGGATTGCGCTCAGCCGCAGTCGCGATAGCCTCGGCTATATATTCGTCGCGGCTGAGACCGCCGCCTGCCGGAGCGTTCCGGCGGTTAACAAAATAAGCGTCCTGACGCTTTTTGATAAGCGCGGTCAGCTCGTCGAACTTCTTCTTTGTGAAGCAGCGGCAGGCGATGTCCTCATATTTTTCAAGCTCTCTCATCTCGGCGCGGAGAACGAGCTTGCCCTTGACCGGACTGAGATACCATTTTTCATACTTGTAGAATACCGGAGAGCCGCCGATCTTTGAAAAGCTGACTCCATCGGCTCGGACCTCGAGCGTTACCGACCGCGCGGTCTCATAAATCGCCGTTCCGACCAGCGAAAGCCAGAAAATCGCTCCGACCAGATCCACACTGTCGAAAAACATCACGGTCAGAAACGTCAATACGAAAATGATCGCAACCGAGCGCACTATGACCGTCTTAGCTATGCCGGAGAAACCCGCGCTGAATTTTTTATTCTCCATCTTCAGTCCTGCCTTTTGAGAGTAATTGTCGGGCGCACCGACCCACAATAATATTATACCATATCCGGATGCAGAAATCAATAGTAACCCCCGCGGCAAATCGAATTTGCCGCGGGGTCTTTCAAATCAAGCTCAGAACAGCTCGGCGCAGACCTCCTCGAGACAGTATCTCGAGCGGGTCGGAGCCTCGCGGTGAGTCCACTTTCCGTTTGTGAAGTCGGGGATAGCCACCGGCATCGAGCCGCAGGCGATCGAATCCTCCGAGAGCGGAGTTATCGCCATCCACGAAGCCGTGTCGTAGACGTCGATCGGAGTCTGCTTCTGCTCCTTGACTGCCTCGACAAAGCCGCGCATGACAAGATAGTCCATTCCGCCGTGACCGCCGACCGCCTCGTAGCCTCTCCAGAGCGGGTGCAGATACTCGCCGAAATACTCGTTGAGACTCGTCCACCTGTGTCCCCACGAGGGTCCGTCGTCATTGCCGTCGAACAGCACGCCGTATTTATCCTCGCTCCAGATGCCCTTTGTACCCTGAACGAGATTTCCGCGCGAGTAAGGACGCGGGAGCGTCGTGTCGTGGGTGAGGACTATCGTCTGACCGTGAGCGCACTTGATGCAGGTCGTCACGACGTCGCCCTCGGCAAAAGTGAAGTCCGAGTTCTCAAACTCTGCGCCGCGGTTGACGTTTATCCACCTGTGAAGCCCGGCGGATTTTGTCGACATGGCGGTCAGCGAGATCATACGGTTGCCGCGGTTGATGTCGAGGTACTTTGCGATCGGTCCGAGCTCGTGCGTCGGATAGAGCTCGCCGTTGCGGTTCTTGTAGTTGCGAAGTCTGTAGTGACGGTTCTCATTTCCGAGCGAGACCTCGTCTCTGAGATCGTGACGATAGCCGCCCTCGCAATGGATAATCTCTCCGAAAAGCCCCTGCTTAATCATGTTGAGGACGGTCATTTCCTCCTTGCCGTAGCAGCAGTTTTCGAGCATCATGCAGGGTACGCGGGTGCGCTCGTAGGTGTGTACGAGCTGCCAGCACTGATCGAGCGAATAAGCTCCGCCGACCTCGGTCGCGACATACTTCCCGGCGAGCATCGAGTCGATACAGATATCGACGTGAGCCTCCCACGCGGACGGAGTGATTATCGCGTCGATCTCCTTCATCTCGAGCAGACGGCGGTAATCGGTGACTGCGGCAGGCGATTTTCCGCGCTTCTGTTCGACGAGAGCCCTGCCCGCCTCAGTCCTGTCCTCATAGAGGTCGCAGACGCCGACGATCTCCACGTCGGGCATCGTGTCGAGCACCATCTGCAAAAGACCGTATCCGCGTCCGCCGAGTCCGACCCAGCCTACATTGATTTTTTCCATAGGGTTTTACCTCCGAAAATTTATTACAGCTATATTTTAGCACAAAAATCCCGAGTTGTATATAGTTTTTGGGAAAATGCTTTTATTCTTATATTTTTCCGGAATTTTGTCCACCAATATTGACAGGAGTTTTGCCGCGTGATATAATAGCTAAAACAAATAACTAAGGCAAAGGAGACAGCCATGTCAACAAAAAAGATAAACTGCGAGCACGGCTCGCCGCGCTTTGAGCTCGATGGGAAGCTGCTGCCGCCGGTGCTCTACGCGCTCAGCGACTTCCCTGCCGCCGCGTCGAACACCGCCTACGCGCAGAAAAATATAAAGCGCTTTGCCGAAGCCGGGATAGGTCTTGTCTGTATCGATACCGGACTTCATCTCGGCTGGCATAAGGTCGAGCCGTTTGACCCGTCGGCGATGATCGCCGAGATATCCAATGTTCTCGACGCGAATCCCGACGCTAAGATACTCATGCGCCTGCACATGAATCCGCCCTACTGGTGGCTGCGAGACAACCCGGACGAGTGTGTTCTCTACCGCACGCCCGACGGCGATCTGCCCGGAATCGACGACGGCGAGCAGGATCGCCTTATCCGCGACGACGCTAACCGCCGTATGAGAGTCAGTCTCGCGTCCGAGAAATGGCTCGATGAAGCGTCGGAAAAGTTAGCGCTGCTCTGCAAGGCGCTGGCAGGCACAAAGGAGGGCGAAGCTCTGCTCGGAATCCAGCCCGCCTGCGGAATCTACGGCGAGTGGCATCAATGGGGAACCGACGTCTCAGAGCCGATGAAACGCCGCTTCAAGCGCTTTTTACGCGAAAAATACGGGACGATCGAAGCGCTGAGACTCTCGTGGAATGATCCCGAGGTCGATTTCGACAGCGCTGTATTCAGACCCGAGACCTTCCGCCCGGGCGACGACGGTAACTTCCGCGACCCGCGGAAATCGCGCGACACGATGGATTCGCAGGAGTGCATACAGAACACTCCGCCCGAAGCGATACTCCGCTTCTGCCGCGTCATCAAGGAGAACCTGCCCGGAGTTCTCACCGGAACCTTTTACGGCTACTATCTCGGCACCGGCGGGAACAACATGACCATCGGCGGGCATCTTAAGGTCGATCGGCTCTATGAAGCGAAGGGCACTATCGACTTTCTCAGCGGACCGTTCTGCTACATGGAGAACCGCGAGCCGGACGGCGTTCCGATGCAGCGCGGACTGCTCGAATCGAGCCGTCTTAGAGGTATGCTCTGGCTTACCGAGATGGATCAGCACCCGATGAGAGTTCCAAGGCTCGGCGGCGATCTCTCGAGGATACCCGAGACTGTCGCGACTCTGCGACGCAACGTCTTGCAGCCGCTGGCGGCCGGTCAGGGCTTCTGGTACTACAATCACCGCGTGATACCGAGATTCTTAGCCGATCACCCTGAGCTTGCGGGCTCGGCGAGCCTCTACCGCAAGACCGGCTGGTGGGAGGACGAATATCTGATGCGCGAGATCGAGTCGCTTCAGAAAATCGCCGAAAAAATGTCGGCGAGCGAATACCGCTCTGCCGCCGACGTGCTGCTCGTCTACGACACCGACTCGTATTACTGCCGCTCGAGGGTCTGCGACTTTGAGTACGCGATTCATTCGGCAATCGCCCGCAGCGGCGTTGTTTACGACTGCATATACGCAAACGAGCTCGAACTCGCCGAGATGGAGCGTTACAAATGCGTGATCTTTGTGAACGTCTATATGCAGACGCCCGAAATGCGCGAAAAATACCGCCGCCTGACCTCGGGCAGGACGAGGATACACCTCTACGCCGAGGGCTTCTGCGACGGCTCGACGCTCTCGGAGGAGAATCTCTCCGCAGCGGTGGGAATAAAGGTCAGGCGCGCGTCTCCGGCGAAAAAGCTCACCGGGCGCGGACTGCTCGACGGGGTTGAGGTCAATATTCCCGCCGAATCGCTGTCGCCGTTCTTTTCCGCCGACGACAGCGACGCCGAGCCGCTCGCATATTTCGAGGACGGCGGCGTCGGAGCGGCTGTCAAGGGCGAGGATATCTGGCTTTCGACGCCTGCGCTGACAAGAGAGCTCATCGAGCCGCTGCTGAAATCCTCGGGCGCGCATATCTGGTGCGAATCCGGCGACCCGATAATCGCTTGCGGAGACTTTGCGGCGATAAACTGCGCCGCCGGAGGAAAGCGCGTAATGAAATTCCCCGACGGCAGAGAGGCAGAACTCAACCTCGAACCGTTCACAACCGAAATAGCGGCGGCGGGGAGCCCCCGCTCCCAATGTCAAGGTTAGTGACTGCGCCGGCGTTAGTTTTCGGCTTATCAAACATAGTGCTTCGCAGAAGAATCTTTTTGAAAAAAAGCAGTTCCGCACTCACGCGAGTGAGTGCGGAACAAAGCCGCAATAGGCGGCGCGAACGCGAGGTATTACTTCAAAATACGAAGATAGTAACAGCGCGAGTATGGGAGCGGCGACACGCCGCTTAATATGCTTTGCCCCAGTAGACGAGCTGCTTTGCGGGCTTGCCGCAGCAGACGCAGACGTCCGAGATATGCTCCTGCTCGAGCGGTACGCAGCGCGAGCCTACGCCGGTGACTTCCTTGACCTTGTCCTCGCACTCGGGGTCTCCGCACCACATCGCGCGGACGAAGCCGTCGCCGTTAGCCTTGAGCTTTTCGATGATCTCGTCCATCGTCCTGCAGTCGTAGGTGCGGCGCTCGCGGTTC
>CACXED010000095.1 GCA_902766575.1 uncultured Ruminococcus sp.
CACTGCGGGCACTGAGCCGGAGCAGCGTCTCCCTCGTAAACATATCCGCAGATCTTACATACAAACTTTGCCATGATAATTACCTCCGTTTATTTTTTCAATGCGGAACCGATATGTCCGATTGATAATATACTAAATTAGTACACATTCATTATACACCATAAAAAAAGATTTGTCAATAGGTTTTCAAAAAATATTTGTCAAAAATAAATGAATTTATTTTTCCAAAATCACTTGACAAATAAATCGGAATGTGATATAATATTAAAGTCAACGCGAGATAAAAGCGCGGACAGAGACGCATGGAGAGGTATCGAAGCGGTCATAACGGGGCTGACTCGAAATCAGTTTGTCTTAACGGACACGCGGGTTCGAATCCCGCCCTCTCCGCCAGGAACGGCATGATTCAGAATCATGCCGTTTTTTTCGTGCCGATCGCGTCGTATGAAGTCGTATGATTTTTAAGAGGCTCTCTCGTCAGATCCCGACAGGAGCGTTCCCCTGCCCGTCCTGCCAGTTGTCCTCGAGCCGTTCGGCGTATCGGCGGCTCATCTGATGCGCTGCCTCCGGAACGGCTGTATCCTGCCGGGTCCATTCGGGATCGCCTTTTTTCAGTATGTAGACACTGCCGCTCACATCAGCCTGATAGATCAGCTCCTTTTCTCCGTCGAAATAAAAGCGGACGAACAGATCCTTGTAAATCGCGTTCATCTCCCAATAGAGCTCCGAGGTCTCGGTATAGTCCTGCATCTTGCTCAAAGCGTCGATAACGCTGCTGAAATACCATGCGAGCGTCAGCTCGGAGACGTCCCAGATCTCCCAGACCTCGCCGCCGAGCTTTTTATGCTCTGACGACAGCCTGCGCAGCTCCGACAGCTCGTCCGCCATAACCAGCAGCTTCACACGGATGTTCTCGTCGGGCAGCAAGGTCAGCCTGCGCAGCTTTCGCATATACCAGCAGCGGCGCTTATCCTCGGCTCCGGCTTTGACGAGCGCTGCCGTGTCTGTTCCGAACCGACGGTATATCTCAAGCAGCGCCGACTCGTTCTCCAATGGCGCGTCAAGCAGAATACCTGCACAGAGCAAATTTGCGTCGGCGTTCATCCTCCCGAGTATCTGGACCGTTTCGAGCCTGTGCAGCAGCTCGGATTTCTCGTAGTTCGAGCTTTTGCGGAATCCCATCGCAAGCCCGATTGCCCTCTCGAGCCTGCCGTCGTTTTCGTGGATGATCACGCGCTCGTTCCAGGCTCGCTCGTATTTGTCCCAGATTTTTCTGAAAAGGCTGACCTCAGCTTCGTCGCTGCCCGCAAAGCAGATCGCCGCTCCGAAATCGGCGTTAATCTTCACCCAGTCGGAAAGAGTCCCGAGCGCGCTGTCTACAGCGTCCTCCATTGGATAGCCGTCGGCTTCGAATATCGGGAACGCGGCGCTGCCAAGTCTATTACGACGCATTTTTTCAAGCTCATTCCAGATCACATCGCCGTTGCCGATCTCCGACGCCCTGAGCCGCGGCGCGTGATAGTCGACCTCGATCCCGCTCGGATCGCAGTCAAAAAAAGCGATGGTGAACTCGGGTCTGCCGGGTATCGCCGCTCTGAAAATCCGCTCGATGTCCCCCTTTGACAGATAGAACGAACTGCCCCACGGATTCAGAATCACGCCGTCGTTATCGGAGCTCAGCATCACTCCGCCGAGAAAGTCCTCGATGCTCTCGACCGACGTGGAGGTATTCTCGCCGAGCCTAACCTCGTCAAGGCTCGTAAACGCGGCAAAGACCCTCCCGCCGTTTTTCAGATTCAACATTCTTACCCTGTACCGCAGCTCGTCCGGCGATCCGACTGCATCTCCGTCCTGCGAGCCGTCGGGATCAAGAGCGTCCGATGACTTTTCCGGCAGCTCTATCGGGATTATGAATCTGTCGTGAGCGAGCATTGCGTCCCGCACGGCTTCGAGCACCCTGCCCGCCGCTTCCCCGGTATCCCCCGTGCTGCCGATCAGCTCCGAGATCGAATTTTCGATCCGACTGTGGAGCTCAGTCCTTTCGAAACTGCCTATGCGGATTATCCTGTTATTCAAGCGCTTCCCTCCCAAGACAGCTTTCAAATCTGCGCACGACGCCGAGCAGATCCTTCGGCAGACGTCTGAAGCACTCCTTTCTCAGCAGCTCCGGAACGCCGTAGAAGCCTTCTGCGATGCTCCCGGCGATGCAGGTCAGCGTGTCGCAGTCTCCGCCGAGCGAAACGGCTGTGCGGATCACATCCTCAAAGCTCTCGCCCTCAAGAAACGCGGTGATGGCTTCGGGGACGGTTTCCATGCAGGATTCAACGTGACGGTAAGCCGGTCGGATCTCGTCGCAGGTGCGGCTCAGATCGTAGCCGAATTCGCGCGTGGTATATTCGCGTATCTGCGCCTTGCCGTGACCGGTGCGGGCGAGAAAGACAGCGCTCGCCGTGGCTTCCGCGCCCTTGACGCCCTCGGGATGATTATGAGTCACAGCGGCGGTGAGCCTTGCCGCGCGCCGGACGCTGTCTATATCGTCATAAAGCCAGGCCGCCGGGGATACCCGCATAGCCGAGCCGTTGCCGTAGCTGTTGTAGGGCTTTGGATTTTCGCTGTGCAGCCAGATATAAAAGCCTGTTCCGTATCCGGCGTCGGGATATTTCATACCGAAGCTCCGCATTGAGGCGATCAGCCTTGAAGTTATCGCCTCATCCGCCGCGTCCTTTCCTACGTCAAGCAGCGCGTCCGCGACGGCGACGGTCATCACCGTGTCGTCCGTGAACTGCGAATAGCGTGAGAACAGCGGAAAATCCTTAGTCTTTCCTCCCCTGTCAAACTCATAGGGGCTGCCGATCATATCGCCCAGAATTGCTCCGATCATTTTTTAATACCTCTCTCCTTATAGTCCTTGTCGATCCTTGTTTTCCAGTTCTTTTTCAGAGACGCGCCGCTTCTGACCGTCGTGATCGCGTCGCAGAGCACCTCGTAATTGAGCGCGGTTCCGGCTTTATCGCAGTTATAGTTTGCTGCGTGGGCTTCGTCGATGCCGAAACGCTTGGCTTCAGCCGCCGCGTCGATGTTTGCGCCGAGGAACAGGAACTCCCAGCCGGCTTCCTTCTGCGCTTCGATCAGCCTGCGTACAGCCTCGTAATCGTAGCGGCGGCTGGCGTTCTCCATTCCGTCGGTGGTGATCACGAACATCGTCTTAGCCGGAATATCCTCCCGGCGCGCGTATTTGTGAATGTTCATGATATGGTGGATCGCGCCGCCGACAGCGTCGAGCAGCGCGGTGCAGCCGCCGACCGAGTAGTCCCTGTCGGTCATTTTCGGGACGCGGTCGAGCTTTATGCGGTCGTGCAGGACCTCGGATTCACTATCAAACAGGACGGTAGACACCCATGCGTCGCCCTCCAGCCTGCGCTGCTTTTCGATCATGGCGTTGAATCCGCCGATCGTGTCGGATTCCAGCCCTGCCATCGAGCCGCTCCGGTCGAGAATGAATACGATCTCCGTGATGCTGTTCATATATTTTCCTCCGTATATTGAATATGACTGTCCGGTCTTTCGACCTTACAGTCATATTATAGCAGATTTTTTTCCGGAGGTGGTCGCTCGGTGAGAGACAATTACACGCAAAGCAGCATCTGGTCGAACTTAAACAGCGTCTCGTTTATCTCATAGATATCATATCTGCCGTTCTTGATGAAGAACTCGACTATCAGATCGAACTTGCTGCTGCGTGAAAGCGACATTCCCACGGTGTTGAGCAGATGATTGGTCTCGTCGAGCGTCAGCCGGAGCGCTATCGCGAACGACAGCACAGTCGCCTTGCTCGGCTTGTAGGTCTTGCTGCATTTGATTTTCGAAAAGGTCTTGCGGTCGATGTTTGCGCGCTTGTAGCAGTCCACGTCGGTCATGCCCTTGGCGTCGATGTAGTCGAACAGCGTTTCGGCAAAGCCCTTGTCCATCGAGCGCAGCACCTCCTCGAGCGAGCCTGGGCTGCAGGCGCTCTCCTGCGCCGAGAATTCAGGCAGGCAGAAATCCGGCTGCGGCAGTGCCGCCTCGGCATCTCTTTTTTTGGATTGAGATATCCCGCTGCCGCAATTAAGCCGGAAGCTCTCAGGCTCGTAAAGAGGGTTCTCTCTGCTCGCGTCCCCGGTGTATTGGTCGTCGATATACGAGGTCACACCGCTGTACAGCTCCTCGCTGAGCTGATATGACGTCTTGTCGTAGACCACTATGTATACGTCCATTTCGTGCTCGTACAGAAATTCGCTGATACATTCGGTCGCCACTCGCAGAACGCGGTCCTTCGGATAACCATATGCGCCCGACGAGATCAGCGGGAAGGCGATGCTCCTGCACCGGTGCTTTTTCGCGAGCAGCAGCGACTTTGTGTAGCAGGATTCGAGCAGCGCCCGCTCGCCGTACATTCCTCCGCGCCAGACCGGACCGACGGTGTGAATGATATATTTGCAGGGCAGATCGAATCCCGGCGTGAGCTTTGCCTGTCCCAGCTCGCAGCCGCCGAGCCTGGCGCAGGCTTCGGCGAGACGTTTCCCCGCGGCTCGGTGGATAGCTTCGTCTGTACCGCCGCCGGGGATAAGACACTCATTTGTGGGATTGACGATAGCGTCGGCGCGGATTTTGGTGATGTCCTGCCTGACGATCCGAATGGGCAACTTAGATCACCTCTTGGCTGAAAATATTGTCCGTCAGATAGATTATAGCATATTTTCTTAAGGATTGCAATACTCAAGGCGCTTTTTGTCGGCTCGGATCGCTGCGCCGGGCGATACTCTGTTGACACGCGGATATTTATATGGTAAAATATTATCACGCTTATCTGAAATTTATTTTCATTGCCGCCCTGATATCACTATTGGTTTAGTTAATAGATATAAAACAAGCTCGCCGATATTATCCATAAACAGTCCACAATACAGAAACAAAATATAAGATCACACGTCATTTTACAGGCAAATTATAAAATAAATCAATTTGATCAGGCGTATGTATAGTTTAATCTGAGCATTTTCGGATTTCGGCGTCTGAGCCGCTCCGGGTCGTGTGTGAACCGGTCGGAACTGCAAAATAATTGAGATATTTTTCATTTTATGATTGACAATACTGATGAATCGTGCTATAATAAAGCTACGAAATTTCAGTATCCGCCTGACGTGTGTGCATCGGACGCGATCTCGCGCTGCTGAATTTTGTAATAATGGGTATATTCAAATATACCTGAAATGAATGCAGAAAGGTTCTATACTATGGGAAAAGCTATCAGAAAGCCGGCTGCCGCGTTATGTATACTTCTTGCTGCAGCACAGATCATGAGCTCCTGCTCGGGCGCGGAAACTCCGCAGGACAGCACTTCCGCCGATACCTCCGATACCACCGAGGCTGTTGTGGAGACGCTCGCTTCCGGCGTGCCGGACGGAACCGCCTTTAACGGCGAGGTCATACGCATACTCAACGCGCCGTCTCAGTCCCCCGAGCTGCTCAGCGCCGACGAGACCAACGGCGACGTCCTTAACGATTCGGTCTACAAGCGCAACACTGACGTGATGGAAAAGCTCGACGTCTCGCTTGAGTTCATAAACTCCAATTATCAGGAAATACTCAATACCATTACCAACAGCGTTCAGGCTGACAACGACGAGTACGACGTGATCACAAGCTGCCAGTTCCAGCTTATAAAGCTGCTTGCTCAGGGAATGTTCCTCGATATCAGCGACGCTCCGTACATTGACATATCAAAGCCCTGGTGGCCCGAGACCTACATAAACAATGTCAACCTCGGACGCGACCGCCGTTACTTTGTGACCGGAGACATAACGCTTCAGTATCTGCGCTGGATCTCCTCCTGCTATTTCAACAAGCAGGTCTATGAGAATATACACGGCGATCCGAGCGAGATGTTCCAGCTGGTCTACGACGGCAAATGGACCTACGACAAGCTGAACGAGCTGACCAAGGACATATACGAGGACCTTGACGCCAGCGGTAAGGCCGACGAGGGCGATATGCTCGGCTATGCGCTGAATACCATGGCGGGCGGCGATTCCCTGTTCTACAACAGTGGAGCGGTACTGACCACGTTCGATTCAAAGGGACTGCCGGAGCTTTCGATCTACAACGAGAAGAACGTGAATATCATGGAGAAATTCAACGATCTGTTCTATGCTAACCCGTCCGTGTGGATCGTTCCGGCGACATGGAGCGTTATCAACGGCGACGTCACAAAGAAGTTCGCTCAGGATCAGATGCTGTTCATGTTCGCGTATTTCTTCACAGCCGACTATCTCCGCGATATGAACAGCGACTATGGCGTAATTCCCTATCCCAAGTACGACGAAAATACCGAGGATTACCGCGCGCTCATACACAACGACGTCGCGCTGTTCTGCCTGCCCGTCACCTGCCAGAAATACGACACGGTTTGCGCTGTGCTCGAGGAAATGGCATATCAGGGCTACTGCACCACAACTCCGACCTACTATGAATCGGTGCTCAAGAATAAATATGTGCGCGGAGACCTTGACGAAGCCTCGCAGATGATAGACTTCATCCATGACCGCACCTATACCGAGACGGTATATGTTTATGCTTCTCAGCTCTCCAACGCGGGCTATATTCAGAGAACAATCGCTGAAAAGAGCTCGGTCGACATTGCCTCGCTCTATGCCGCAAATGAGAAAAGCTATCAGACCGCGCTCGACACTCTGATAGAAAAATACACCGCGCTTGAAAACTGATCAGAGCGTGCGAGACCAAAAAAGGACCGCCGTCATGGCTGACGGCGGTCCTTTCGGTCATTACGAGCGGTTCTCTGGTGTCCGCTATCTCCCGCTTCCGGCAAAACCGAAGCCGAGGCTTCGGTCGTGAGGGAGATCTTCCTCGCAAAGGAGGAGTATCTTGACGCGGCTTTTTCAGCTATCGACGGGCAGTACGGCTCTGCCGACGCTTTCCTCTGCGCCGGGCTGAATATTCCGGACGAGAAGCTCGACAGGTTCAGATCCGCGGCGCTCGGATAGCTCAGAGCCGCAAAGAACGCATTTTGTAACTTTTTTTCGAGAGCGCAACATTTTTGGGGTTTCCTATTGTTTTTCAAGAGGTTTTATGGTATAATTATTCAGTCGGGAAGCTATCGCTTCCGACAAAAAATTCAAAAATTTATGAGAGGTGAGAACATGGACGGCAGTAGTGGTAGTCAAAGAACAGACGTGGTATTCATATGTTGTCGGAGCTTTGACCCGGCGTCTCTGCGGCTGAAGATCGGCTGCGGGCTGACCGTCTCATGCTGATCTCCGATATTTATATGAAGCCATTGTCCGTTTCCAAAGCTGCACTACATCGGCAAAGGGCGAGTGTAGAGCAAGCTGATTTGTAAGCGGCAATGGTATTTTTATGCCTATTTTCACTTGCAGACCGACAATCTATGCCCGCCTTTAACACAATGCTTGATGTGTAAAGGAGGCACAGACAATGAATGTAATAAGCAACATTCCAAACGAAAGCATCGCATTGACTCAGCACCCGGACTACAAAGCGGAGGTCATCCGGATCTTCCGCAGCAATCTTACGCCAAAGCTCATGCGCGAGCGGATACTTGATTATCACGAGAACGATATCGCCGGAGCTCTGGAGCTTCTGAACAGGGACGAGCGCGGTCGGTTTTACAGTATCATGGACAACGGATCGCTGGCGAGCATCCTCCAGTATTCCGGACAGATAAACGAATTCATCGGAGAGCTCGGCATCCGGAAAAAAATCGACATTCTCTCCCGGCTTGACGCCACGACCGCGGCTGAATATCTCCGTCAGCTTGAAAAATCCGACCGCGATACCCTGCTTGAACTGATGGACGACGATGTGAAGCGCGAGATAAAGCTCCTCTGCTCATTCGACGAGGATGAGCTCGGAAGCAGAATGTCGACAAATTATATCTCCATCCGGGCGGGCATCAGCGTCAGGCAGGCTATGCACGACCTGATCGAGCAGGCGGCGGAGAACGACAATATCTCAAAAATTTACGTCGTCGATGAGGACGATACTCTGGTCGGCGCGATAGATCTCAAGGATCTGATCATCGCGCGGGCGGAGACCGGGCTCGACAGCATCACAATGACCTCTTACCCTTACGTCTACGCAAACGAGCAGATCGGGGACTGCATCGAGCGCATCAAGGGCTATTCTGAGGATTCGATACCCGTTCTGGATCAGTACAACCGGCTGAGGGGCGTGCTGACCTCTCAGGATCTCACCCGTCTGGTCGACGACGAGATGGGCGAGGATTACGCAAAGCTCGCGGGTCTCTCGGCGGAGGAGGATCTGCACGAGCCGCTGAAAAAGAGCATCAGAAAGCGCCTGCCGTGGCTCGTGATCCTTTTGGGACTGGGGCTTGTGGTATCCGGCGTCGTTGGAGCCTTTGAGAGGGTCGTGGCGCATCTGACGCTGATCGTCAGCTTTCAGTCGCTGATCCTCGATATGGCGGGCAACATCGGAACGCAGTCGCTCGCCGTGACGATCCGCGTACTGATGGACGAAAATATCAGCGGCAGACAGAAGCTCCGCCTTGTCGCCAAGGAGGCGCGCATCGGTCTTATCAACGGAGCCGTTCTGGGCGTTTTGTCCTTTGCGTTTATCGGAGTTTATCTCGTCGCGCTCAAGGGGCAGACGCTGACCTTTGCCTTTGCGGTATCGCTCTGCGTCGGTATCGCGCTGCTGTCGGCGGTACTGCTCTCAAGCGTCATCGGAACGGTGATACCGATCGTTCTGAAGAAGCTGAAGATCGACCCGGCGGTAGCCTCGGGTCCGCTGATCACGACGATCAACGACCTCGTAGCCGTCGTGACCTATTACGGACTTGCCTGGGTACTGCTGATCAATACGCTCGGGCTCTGATCGCCGCCGCTTTGGGATATGAGCTGATCGAGCCTTATCAGATACACATAATCGTCGCATTCGGCGAACGGGCTGCAGGATATCATCAGCCGGTCGCCGAAAAATTTTATATACTGAGGCTGGCAGAGACGGCTGTCGAGCTCGATGCTCGCCACCGGCTCTGCGCTGCTGCCGCTGATCGAATAGATGTACAGCGGCATTGTCGTCGAGCTGCTTCTGCAGGCGAGCATGGCTGTCAGTCCGGTTTCGGGATCGAAATCAAACTCCCCTATCGGATATTCCGAGAACTCATCTTTATCGAACAGCGGCGTTTCGATCGCTTCGCCGTCCTCAAAGGTCAGAGCGAAGATATTAAAGTTCTCGCTGTACCATGTTTTGGTGTAGATGACGCCGTCTTTCTCCGCAAAGGGAGAGTGAACGCGGTATACCCGGTTTTCCCCCGTTTCGCAGTCGTATACTCCAAGTCCGGCATAATATTCATAGCCGTAGATATTATAGAAAAGTCTGTCGCCGATGAAACGCCAGATCATCGGGTTGTGATAGGTCTGCAGGTCGTCAACAAGGTTTGCCTTTGCGATGAGCGACGTTTCTTTCGTCTCATTGTCGCGGATGTACAGATCGGAGCTTTCATCCCTCAAAGCGGTGAAACGGCTGTCGGGAGAATCCAGCTCGGTATAGACGATATTGCCGTACTGCGGCGGAGCTTCGACCGGATCGGAGAGCCTGACCGCCTCTTTTTTGTCGGGATCGATGACGAGCGTGCAGACCTGCTCCAATCCGTAGTCCACGATGGTATAATAGCCGCAGTTAAGCATACCGTCGCCGTCGATGAAGCTGTTATAGCATTTTGGCTTTTCGTCGGGATATTTTTCGTCGATCAGCGCCGAACCGAGCTTTGATATATTTATGACCTCGACGATACTGTCCGACTGCGGCTCGGAGGCGTTGAAGCGGCCCTCAAAGCGCGGGTCGGAATTGGCGATGTCGGCGAGCATCTCTATCCGGATGTGATCGCCGTCGGTCTTGCCGTCGGTGAAGATCAGCTCCGAGAGCCGCTGACTATTGTCCGACACGACTGTCACAGCCGAGAGCCCGGTCTCCTCGCCGTCGAGCTTGACCGACCAGACCGTATACCAGAGCGTCAGCTCATCGGAGAGATTTTCGTAAAAACTCCCCCTGACCATCTCCGGCTTGCCGATCTCATTATATCCGAGCTGACCGAGATAATATTCGAGCTGTCTGGCAATTGCCGTGGGGCTTACGGCAAATTCGATATTATCAGA
This sequence comes from uncultured Ruminococcus sp., assembly GCA_902766575.1. Classification (GTDB taxonomy): domain Bacteria; phylum Bacillota; class Clostridia; order Oscillospirales; family CAG-272; genus Flemingiibacterium. The sequence goes on from CACXED010000095.1 coordinate 10,194, forward strand.
TATGATTCTTGCGCGCAGATTATCAGGGCTCA
>CACXED010000096.1 GCA_902766575.1 uncultured Ruminococcus sp.
CATCTCCTTGAAATCGGCGCGGGCGTGCTCCTCATAGTTCATGCCGTAATAGCTTACGGCGGTGTGTTTGATTGACATAGATTTATCCTTTCAGAAGTTTATTAAAATCCGAAGCCGTCGATCAGCTCGGCCGCCCAATAAAGCAGCTCTGATACGCCGCGGCGATCGATTTCGTTCATTTTTTCGAGCGGAATCTCATAATAGCGTCGGCGATTTTCAGCAGCTCTCGCGCTGATCGCTTCGCGGTCGGGCGAGCCGTTCTTCGCCTTTTTCACCTCGTCGAACAGTATCTCCATCTCGGGAACATACAGATACTGCGCGTTCTCGAAGATGTAGCTGCGGCAGTAATTATTCTCGGCGTTTCGTTTGAGAGTCGTCTCGAAATCCGGATTGGTGTCGGTGACGCTCCGCAGACGGCAGAGGGTCGCCCACATCGAATAATCCTCGTGGGTCGCCAATAATCCGGCAAGCGTGCGGTTCAGCTCCAGCGTCCGCTCCATAGCCTCCGACGGGTCGCCGCCGTTAAGATAAAGCTTCTGCGAGAGTATTATTCCGAAGTCGATGAAGCGTCCGAGCACTGTCCGCGCGATATCGCAGACGTCCCGGCGGAGCATTTCGTCATTACTTTCGAGCTTGGCGAGGGTTCGCAGTATGTCCGACGCATTCGATTTCAGCTTTGCCGCCGATTCAAACCGCCCATCGAAGCGGTTCGGGTCGCCGCTGAAAGGCGCGCGTCCGATGATGATCGGGAAGATATCGTTGTCGCTCTGATCGAAGCCCTTGGTCTGATAGGAGCTCCACGCCCGAAGCTGTACGATCGGCATGAATTTGTGCCACAGTCGGGTCATGACGGCGCACAGGCTTTCCGGATAGCGGTCGGAGCAGAATTTGTCCACCACTTCCGCTATCGGCAGCGTTCCGGAATCCCATGCGTTCAGCGCTAAATATTCGGTTATCAGCGTGTCGCCGTGGGACAGCTCCGGCCAGAGTATCAGACCCTTGCACATCGGATCAGCCCTGGCGAGCTTCAGCCGCTCGTTGGTCAGCCCGTAGAAGCCGCGGATTTCATTGTTCGGCTCGTAGCCGCTGAATATCCCGAATATCCACGGGAATTTTCCGACCACGCCCCAGCTTGTGAAATTGCTCTCCCGCGTGGTGTCCGAGGTGTAGTCGAGGATGATCGACTGATTCGGATCAAGCTCGGCCACCAGCCGCTGAACCTCCTCGGGCTTGTAGAACATCCACAAATCCCAGCTGGCTATGAACAGCTTAGCGTTCGGATATTTTTCCGCTAAATGCGCGGCGATGCGGCGGTAGACGTTCAGCTTGAGCCGCATATTTTCCTCGCGGTCGTCCGAATAGCTCCGCTCGGCGAGCCCGATGGTATGGAACAGCTCAGGCTTGCCGTATTCGCGGATGTGAGCGTCGGTGAGCCTGAAATAATTGTCGAGATTTTCATCCTTGCGGACGTCCCAGACGAGCCCGGTCTGCTCACGGTATCCGCTCGATTTCTGCGACAGCAGCTCGGGCTTGACCGACTCTAAAAATTCGATCGGCGTGCGCGAATACCAGTGAGTCATCGTGCCGCAGTCCTCGGGGTGCATCAGATCGCGCTCAAAGGCGTAGGCGAGCAGCTTTTTCCGAAGCTCGCCGCGGTATTCGAGCGACCAGAACAGCGTCCTGTCGTCGTAGCCTGCGCCAGCCTCGGGCAGAGGCTTGTCGCGGTCGGGATAGCTCACTATATCCGGAAAGGCGCGCTGGAACAGGTCGTCGATTCCGATGCGCAGCATGAACATATTCAGCCGCTTTTTCAGAATCCAATCGATCTCCTGCTTCCAGTCGTCAAGGCTCCAATGCTCGGCCTGAAAGCGATGCAGACTGCGGTGCGCGAAATATCTGAGTCCGCGGTATTCAAAGCGCGGCGATTCGTACAGGTCGATTTCCGAGAGCTTCAGCCCGGCCTTTGGTATGCGGTCGCCGTCCCAGAAATACCGGCAGCCGCAGAAAAGCTCAAAATAGCGATAGACTGCGTAGATCGCGGCGCGGGGACGACCTCCGGCGAAGAATATCACCTCGCGCCCGCCGATTTCCTGCGAGCGTATGCGGTAGTTGTCGGTGCCGTATCTGATTCCGAAGTCGTCGATCAGCCGCTTGAAATAGAGCTCGGCGGAATAATGATTGACCGCGTCGGTTCCGATGGCGACAATCGGCGAGCTGTCGTCGGGGATCGGCTCAAGATCGGTGATGATCCGGCACACCGCGCCGCTGACCTCTGACGCGAGACTTGCGAAGGTCTCAGCCGCGATCTCATAGGCGCGGTGCGCGTGGGAGGGACTGATTATTGTAAGTGTCATTGATAACACTCTCCTGTAACACGATAAAGCGCGTTCTGATTATTCCGGAATATTTCCGAGCTTTTCAAGAGCCGCGACCCATTTTGACATACCTGACGCCATAGTCGAGGCTAAATTATCGCCGTTGTCGGGAGTCATGAGCGAATTGGTCTGAGGCGAGAAGCAGGTCGAGAAAGCAGATGCGAAATCCATCGTCATTCCGTCGCGGATGAGTCCAAGCATCTCAGGAACGTCCGCGTCGCGGGTGTATTTGTCGCGCAGGGCGATTTCATAATAGGCCGGAACTACGTCCTGCATACCATAATAGCTAAGCGCCTCCATAACCCGGCAGGTGAGGTCTATGTCGCTCGCCGTTTTAGGAATGAACATGACGTTTGTAGCAGTGCCGATCTGCGTATAATATTTTCCCTGCGCCGAATCATACTTCGGATAGGGAACTATTCCGAAATCCGATTTCATATTTCTCATAAGCTCGCTCTCGGTTATGTAAAGGTATGAGAGATGGAAAAGTGCGCGATCCTCGCAGAAAGCCGCGGGAAATGCGTTGAAATCCACCGCGCTGCCCTCGTAATAGCCATCACCGCTCTTATTGAACGCCATCAGCTTATCAAAAGAATCAGCCATGCGCTCGGTGAGTCCGGTGAAATAGCGTTCGTTGTTTTCATTGACATCCACGACCTTGATTTCCAGAGACGTCTGGAACGCGCGCCACGGTACGCGCTGCATATAGCAGCCGATGCGGTCGGTTTCGAGCTTTATATTTCCGTCTCCGTCGATATCGTCGGTGACGGTATGAGACATTTCGATGAGCTTATCGAGCGTCCATTCGCCGCTGCGAACCAGCTCGTAGGGATTCTCGAGCTTGAAGTTGTCAAGAAGCTGCTTGTTGAAATATACAACCGCGCAGTCCTTGTATACCGACAGGTTAGCGTCGCCGATAGCGCAGAACAGCTTGCCGTTTATTCCCAGATTGCCGTTGTGATCAGCCAGCCACCACGGATTGTCAAGATTCAGATCGGAGAGCTTATTCAAATCAACAAAATATCCGCCGGTTATCTCAGGCAGCGTGCAGACTATGTAACCGGTTATAAGATCATATGTCGGATCTCCGGCGAGAACCGTGCTTGAGATAAGCGCGTTGTAGTTGTTACGCGCCTCCCAGTCGTCCGATTCATAACGGTATTCAAAGCTGATGTTGAAATGCTCTTCTACCTTGCGGCTGCGATTGTACATGGCGTCGTTGACGATCTCTCCGTTTGATTCGGTGACAAATTCATAGCTTTTTTCGGTTGGTACGAGGATAGTAAATGTACGTCCGCCGTTGTCCTCCTCGGGGATTCCGAGGCTCAATGTGGTTTCGGGCGCTTCGGTGGTTTCGGCTTGGGCGTCGGAAGCAGTTCCGGACGGCGGATTATCCTTGCCGCATGAGCAGATCGACGCCGCCATTGACAGCGCGATAAGCAGGGGGAGCGTTCGTTTTGACATGAGCATATCCTCCTAAAATATTTTCAGATCGGTGAACTTAATAAATTGAAGGCTCGAGCTTACAATTTTATTATAGCAGACGTCAAAACGCGATTCAACAGGTTTTCAAAAAACATATCGGAACATAGGCGGCAATGTTCCAGTCAGATTTTTCTCGAATTCATTTTCCGGAACTGCAGCGGAGTCATACCGCGCGAGTGCTTGAAGCATTTGATGAAATAGCTCGTATCGGAGATTCCGGCTCTGTCGCCGATCTGGGTCACGGACAGATCAAGGCGATAGATGAGCAGATTTTCCGCGTAGCCGAGCCGGTAGCGCATGATGAGCTCGTTCGGCGTACATCCAAGCTCGGTACGGAGCCGGTGACAGAGATAACTATGACTGATGTGAAGCTGATCTGCGATGAAGTAGGGCGAGATATCCTCGTCGAAATGATCCTCGATGCAGCGATTCACCGCCGAGATGAATTCTGACGAGCCCTCGCTCTGACTGCCGCTGCTCAGACAATAGGCGAGGTAGTGTATTCTGATGATATTCGCCCGCGCTGGGAGCTCCATGTCCGGCTGATTGTCGTATGAGATCAGCTTTTCGATCTCCTGCCGCATCTCGCAGAGCAGAGCCGAATCTCCTCTGAAAACACAGCGTTCGAGCGGTGTTTCGCGTCCGAATGCCAGCAGATACTTGATGTTTCTGAACGACAGCTCGTAGGAGTAGATAAGCTCGGGAACGTAGCCGAAAACATAGGCTTCATACGGGGCTTCGCAGGCGAGCGAGGAATGTTCAACTCCGGGCGGAATTATCATCACATCGCCGGTTTGAAGTACGACTGAATTATCATTTATCATATATGTGCGCTGACCCTTAGTCTGGTAAGCGACTTCATAGGAATCGTGAGTGTGTCTTGGATAAAAGCCTTTGCCAGCATTTCCGTACTGCATCTCGCCGAAAAAATCCCCATCGTCCTTGTGACCGAATTTTACCCTGACGTTATTTGACCTTTTCATGATAGCCTCCGCTATAGAACAGATTTGTCGCATTTTTGCATACATATATTATAGCATATAAATGTCGAAAATGCTATAATATTTTTGAAAATTTTATTGAGAGGTGGAATTATGCTCCCTGAATCTTTTTCTTTCGTCAACAGATTTCGCAAATACGAGGGAAATCCGATAATCCGCCCGGGCACGACCGAATACACCGCCGACTGTGTGTTCAATCCCGGCGCGATAGTTTACAACGGCGAGGTCAGAATGCTCTGCCGCTGTATCAACTTAAATATGCACGCAGCCGGTAATAACTGGAGCGTTTCAACGCTCGTCTGGGCGAGAAGCCGCGATGGACTCAGCTTTGAGCTTGACGAAAAGCCGTTTCTTGCGCCTGATGAGAACAGCCCTTATCCCGGAGGCTTCGAGGATCCGCGGCTCGTCTATATTCCGGATGAGAAGCTCTACGTGCTGACCTATACCGGCGTTGAGGGGATTCAGCGCACGCCAGGAATGCTTGCGCTATCTCGCGACCTTGAAAACTGGGAATTTATCGGCGAATGCTTCCCGGGCAGAGCGGTTTCGATAACCGACCGCAAAATAAACGGAAAATATTGGGCTTACTACGGCAATTCAAGCGTCTTTATCGCTTGGTCTGACGATCTTCGCACATGGCAAACAGATAATATGCCGGTCATAAAGCCGAGAAGCGGTCATTTCGATTCGATTCTCTGCGAGTCGGTCTGCGCGCCGATAATCAATGACGACGGAATACTACTGCTCTACAACGGAGCAGCCGGAATTGAATACAAGAAAAAGCTATCGAAGGGAATCTACCGTTTCCGTGAGAGCGTGAACGACCATTGCTATTCGATAGGCTGGGCTTTGTTCGACCGCAACGACCCGACAAAGCTCATCGACCGCAGCGAGGATTCGTTTATCAAGCCCGAGCTTGCATACGAGCTTTACGGAATCTCAGAATATACGACCTTTGGTCAGGCATTGGTCGATTTCGGCGGACGCAGGATACTCTATTACGGCTGCTCGGATACCCGCATAGCCGCCGCTATCGCCGAATAACATAATATAATAACGGAGGAAAAATCATGAAACGCAAACTCGCATTGATAACAATGCTTCTGGTGCTGTTGCAGACCGCGGCAGCCTGCGGTGAGAAGCCGAACGATACTCCTGTCACCGACGGTGGCACGACCGAAGCCGTGGAAACAGAGGCAGACGTTTTTGCCGGATTAGCCGATAAGACCTATAACGGCAGGGAATTTAACTTCCTTATCAGAGAAACCGAATACGACGATTATTACATCGAAAAAGAGACCGGAGACGTGCTTGACGACGCGGTTTACCGCCGCAATACCGAGGTCGAGCAGAGATTTGACATAAAGATAAACCCGATATCCATCAACGGCGCATGGTCTAACCGCGATAACTATCTCGGCGCAATCCGCAACTCGGTTATGGCGGGCAGCGGCGAATACGATCTGGTTGACGGCTACGCGGGAATAATCGGCGGACTGTTCACCGACAACATATGTATGAACCTCTGGGACGTGCCGAACCTGAGATTCAACGAAAAATGGTGGTCTGCGCTGGTTGCGGACGAGCTTACGGTCAACGGAAAGCTATACGACATGACCGGAGACCTCGCGATAAATATGTGGAGCAATCTGCACGCCATGTATTTCAACAAGCGCATGATCGAGGACTACGGACGCACCTCGCCCTACGACCGTGTGAACAACGGCACATGGACATATGACGCATTTCTTTCCGACATTAAGGACGTTTCAAAGGACCTCGACGGCGACGGCAATAAGACAGAGAAAGATCAATGGGGCTTCTTGGTCTATGATTCAATCGCGCTCGACAATCTGCACAACGCCTTTGATATTCCTGTCTCGAAAACCGGAGCTGACGGCTTCCCGACCTTTGATCTCCAGAATGAAAAGCTGATTGGCACTGTCGAAAAGATCACCGCGCTTGCCTTTGAGAATCCTGACTCGCTCTATATGAAACAGGGAAATCCGAATATTATCGCCGACTCGCGTGGAATATTCACCTCCGGCAACGCGATGTATTTCGCCGACACGCTTGCTGCCTGCACGGCTATGAGAGATTCCAATACCGATTTCGGAATCATACCGCTCCCGAAGTATGACGAAAAGCAGGAGGGCTACTATACTTCCTCGCGCGACGGACGCACGATGTTTGTTATCCCTAACGACGTCAAGGACGTTGATTACGTCGGACTTATCACCGAGGCATTGGCGGTCGCGAGCCACAAGTATGTCATTCCCGCTTATTATGATGTGACGCTCAAGACGAAAGCCGCGCGCGACGACGAATCCGCTGCAATGCTCGATATCATCCGCGACGGACTCAAGCTCGAATTTGTCGCCGAATATCAGGCGCAGACCGGAGGCGGCGGATTCTCGATCAGAATCTGTATGCAGAACAATACTACCGAGTATGTCTCGATGGTCGCTTCAAATCTCAACAACTACAACGCAAGTCTCGAGAGCTTTCTCGAAGCCTATAAATAAGCGACAGCTCAGCAAAAACGATCGCTGCTAACGATATCAGCACACAGCCAAATATGTTAAAAAACGCCGGTCAGCCTGACCGGCGTTTTGTCAATATCTGTGTTTTGGTTCCTCGCTGTGACTGGTTTTTTTGTAGCTTGTCGGGGTTTTCTGCGTGTGTCGCTTGAAGACCCGGCGGAAATATGCAGTCGATTCAAAGCCGGTGAGCTCGCTGACCTTTTCGACGCTGAGCTCGCGGTTCTCCGAGAGGAAACGCTCGGCTATTGAAATCGCGGCGCGGTTCTTGAACTCTATCGGCGTCATGCCGGTCTCGCATTTGAACAAATGCTGGAAATATGACCGGCTCAGTCCACATTCAGAATCGATCTCGCCTATCGTGAGCTTACGGCAGCAGTTCTCCTCTATGAATCTGCGCGCCTTTTGTATGACCGGAGAGGCGTCGGGCAGCTCATCCGGCGCGAGCATACGGAACAGAGTATCGACCGTCTCGTAGAATCTCGACAGCACCTGCAGTGACAGCGACTCGTCGCCGAAATTCCGCACTATAAAATCAAAGCTCTCCGCGAGCTTTGGCGTTGACTTTACTATCTGCTGGGAATAGCTCAGCCTGAACGGATTTCCCATCGGCGGAAAAATCAGATGCAAAGACTGCATGACGCTGTCCGGCTCGCCGAGCCATTCGATATAGAATTTCGAGCCGATCGGATTGAATACGATATCGCCCGGTCTTGCGGTCAGCTCCTGATTCTTCTGTACAAAATGCCCGACGCCGGTCTGAATGAGGCAGAAGCTGTACATATTCCGAGGACGCTCGCGGTAGTCGTCGATTATACCCTGTTTGTTCACGTATGTCGTTGCGCCGAGGACCGTGAATTGGCGCGCGCAGATGTTCATGCTGATGCCCCTTTCGAAAAAAGCACAATAGTTTCTCTTTTTAGTATTATACTATATTTTATTTTGTCTGTCAATGTGTTATAATAAATTTTACAAAGGAAAAAATAAAGGAGAAAGTCAATGAAAAAACGCATTTTATCAGTACTTCTCGCACTTTTCACACTTTGTACCGTCTCCTGCGGAGGAGGTACGTCCGACCCGGTGACGACGACCGGAGGGAACGATACTACTACCGCTGAGGAAACCGAGCGCACCGACGGGCTTCCCGACACCGATATGGACGGCTTCACGCTCAATATCCTGCACCACGACAACTCATGGCTCACATGGGCTAAGATCGACCTTGTCGCCGACGAGGAGAACGGCGATCTCATCAACGACGCGATCTACAAGCGCAATATGTACATCGAGGATCGCTTCAACTGCAAGCTGAATATCGTCGGAGTAAAGCAGGTTTCAAGCGTATTCAAGGAGGTTGTGCTGTCTGGCGACGAGGGCTATGACATCATCATGCAGTACGGACTTGACGTCTGCGGCAATATCGAATACCTTTCCGACATGAACAATCTCGGCTATGTCGATTTCGACGCGGATTACTGGAATCCGAACGCGACCGGAATCTTCCGCATCGGCGATAAGCAGATAGCCGCTGCCGGAAACTTCACGCTGTCGTATATGTCGGGCTCGGCGTGCCTTCTGTTCAACAAGCAGATTTACGACGATCTGCGCATAGCCGACGACCCTTATGAGCTCGTCCGCCAGAAGAAGTGGACGGTCGACAAGTTCTACGAGATCGCAAAGCAGGGAATCGCCGATCTCAACGGAGACACACAGATAACCGCGCTCGACGACCGCAAGGGCGTAAACGGCTCGCTCCGCGGCTACTATAATATGCTGTTGGCAGGCGCAAACGTCAGATATTTCGAGATGGATAAGGACAATTATCCCTACTTTGCAATCGCCGAAAACGAGTCGTCGATCAATTTCTGCCAGCATCTTCTCGACCTTGCGACAACCGAGCCCTACGTCTTTATGCACGACGATGTGACTAACGTCTGGGATTCCATGCCGTCGCTCGGATTTGAGGAGGGAGGCTCGCTCTTTGGCTATTACCACATCTTCGGCGTCACGAATCTGCGCGAGATGAAGGACGACTTCGGAATCCTGCCCGCGCCTATGCGCGATGAAAATCAGGACAAGTACTATTCTTACACGAATATCGGTGAGATCGCGACCCTGCCGCGCAGCTTCGATATCTCGCGCGCCGATAATGTCGGTATGATCCTCGAGGCGATGTGCTTCTACTCGCAGGAGAACATCGTACCGACCTACAAGCAGGTCGTCGTTCAGACCAAGACGACCCGCGACGAGGAGTCGGTCGAAATGCTCGACTATGTGTTCGACGGCATCAGCTTCGACTATGGAGTAGTCGTGCTCGCGAACGATACGACAAATGTGCTCATGAAAAACGTGTTTCGTCCGAAGGCGACTACGCTTGTCTCTACTCTGACAACTATGAAGTCAAAGCTCGACGCGCAGATCGGCACGATTATCGCCGCGGCAAACGAAATGCCGTAAGCTAAATCATCCGAAAACCATAAAATGCCAGCCGGAACGGCTGGCATTTTATTTTGAAAAATATCGGCAAAATTACTGTTCTCCAGGAAAACCGCGGTTTCAGGGAGCGGAATTTTCAATAAAGTCGTGGCAAAAATTTGAACGATGTAAAGCTTATATGAATTTACTTCGTCTGAGCTTGATTTTGACGAGGGATTGGTGTATAATATTATTGTTCATTTCAGAACAGTTCTATATTGAACCAATTGAGAGGCAATTATGAACGACCTATTCGAAAACATTTTCTCGAGCAGAGACCTTTATCACAGCCTTATGACTCCGGTCTGCGAGAAATACAGAATAACTCACACCGAGCTCGTGGTTCTGCTGTTTTTAGCTAACAACCCAAAGCTCGATACGGCGACCGATATCGTGGAGAAGCACCGGATCACAAAATCCTCGGTATCGACGTCGGTACGCGTGCTTCAGGAGAGAGGGCTGATCACCGGAGAGTTTACCGACGGAAATCACCGCTCGATACATCTCAGGGTCTGCGAAGCGGCGGATAAGATCATCCGGGACGGAATGGCGGCGCAGAAAAGGTTTCTGTCGGTGATGACCGACGGTTTCTCTCAGGAGGAAAAGCGGAATCTGCGCGATTATCTGGAGCGCATCAATCGCAACATCGCCGTCTACTCGGGAAAGCATAAGTAAATTTGTATTATATGGGGAGGATCATGAACAAATTTCTTACTGTCGAATTTGAGACCGGAAGCGGCGCGATAGAGGTCGCCGACAGACTGTCAAAGGCGCTGTCGATCCCCTGCTTCTGCCGCGATATTCTGAGGCGCGTGGCGGAAGAACAGAACCTGAGCCGCGAGGAGCTTAGGGACTTTATTTATTCAATGACCGACGGTCTGCTCTATCCCTGCTGCATCATCCATCAGGTGAAGAATAACGCCTCGGCAAACCTTACGAAGGAGGGACAGATCTTTCTCTCCGGGCAGAACGCTGTCCGACAGTTCGCGTCGCAGGGGGCGGCGATCTTTGTCGGGAGCTGCGCCGCGGAAATTATCCGGGAATATGGGAATACTAAAACAGCCTTTATAATCGCCTCCGACGAGGATAAGTCAAAGCGCCTGTCCGAGCGGCTGAACTCGCCCGAGCTCGACGCAGATTCGATAATCCGCCGTCTCGACGGAGCAAAGGAGCAATATTATTTTTGCAGCACCGGAAAACGCTGGAGGG